>JBOGYA010000042.1:0-13937 GCA_050696515.1 Solirubrobacteraceae bacterium | reverse complement strand
CGCCGAGGCCGGCGGTGAGCCCGCCGCCGGCCAGCACTGAGAGCACGGCGCGGCGCGCCCAGCGGCGTGGGGCGCTCATCCGCGGCCTTCCCGCGGTGCTGTTGGGGGATAGTCGTCTCGCATACATATGCCGAAGGGCGGGCCGCACTCGCGGGGCCCGCCGCCCCGGCTGAGGTTCATATCGGCAGCCAAGCACCTCGCGGTAAAGGATTTGTAATCTCGCCTGCACACAGACCCACGGGGCGGAAGGCGTATCAAGACAAGATTCCCCATATCGGAGGGAGTGGCTGCACTGTACAGACCCCCCAGGCGGAGCGCCCCCAGTGGCCGAATTGCCTAAGAACCTAGGCAATTCCGCAGGATCCGTTGCAGCCCGTCCCCACTGGGGAGCGCTCCGTTGCGCGGGCCTGCGGGTTGGAGAGCTGAGGCCTGTGCAATGCTTCCATCCGTCATGTCCAAAGTCAGAGTTCTCGTAGCAGTCGGGGTCCTGTGCGGATGTCTCGTCGCCGCTGCGGCCGCATGGGCGGCCGAGACCCTGACGGTCACCGCCGGCTTCTCCCCGGACAAGCTGGGCGCGCCCACCAACGTCCATGGGACCGCGACGATCGGCTCGACCACAGGGGGCCTGCCGTCGCCGCCCATGGAAACCACGGTGATGGGGCCGCCGGGCCTCACGGTGGACGTCAAGGGTGTCGGGGTCTGCACCGCCGCCACGCTGACGGCCGACGGCCCGGAAGGGTGCCCGAAGGACTCCAAAGCCGGCTTCGGGGGTGGCATGGGCGCATATGAACTGGCCCACGAAGTGCGCGAAGAGCCGTTCACGCTCAACTTCTTCCGGGGCCCCGACGAAGACGGGCACCTCGTGCTGCTGGCCTACCTCGACGCGATCTCGCCGGTCTCGCTGCAGCTGGTGCTCAGCGCGCAGGTGGTCCAGGAGCCCAAGCCCTATGGGCTCGGCTTCACCTTCAAAGTGCCGCCGATCGAATCGGTCCCCGGCGCTACGAACGCGACTGCGAAGAACATCTACATCACGCTCGGCGCACCCAACGCCGCCTACTTCGAGAAGGTCCACGGCAAGCGCAAGCTGGTCCACGTGAAGGGGATCATCGTCCCCAAGAAGTGCCCCCACGGCGGCTTCCCCTACGAGACCCGGTTCAGTTTCGAGGACGGCACCACGAACACGGTCACGGGCACGATCCCCTGCCCACACGGGTAGGCGTGGTATGAACGCCCCACCTCTCATCGCGGGCTCCTCGCAGGCCGCGAGCTCCCTGCCCGCCGCCCCCGGGCGTTCCAGCGGAGCAAGCCGTTCCGGCGGGGCCAGCGAATCGATCGGCCGCCGGGCGATCCTCCTCGCGGCGTGCACGGCGCTCGCGGTGGGCCTCTCGGCGCCAACGGCGCAGGCCATCGAGTTGGAAACGGCCGCCGCGATCAACCCGTCGTTCTCGCCGGACCGGCTCGGCGCGAAGGCGGCCTTCTCCTTCACGGTCCACTTCACGGGCGGCGAACTCGGGGTGCCCTCGCCGGTACGCAGGGCGATCGTGCACCTCCCCCCGGGGCTCAGCATGAACATACCCCACCTCTCCAGCTGCACGAAGGCGCGGCTGCAGGCGCGCGGCGCCAGCGGTTGCCCAGCGCGATCGCTGATCGGCACCGGGCACGCCCTTGCGGACGTGCACGCGGGCGCCGGCGTCGAAAGCGAGGAAGCCACGGTGTGGGCGTTCCTCGGCCCACCGCAGGGCCTCAATCCGACGATCGAGATCCTCGGCCAGGGCTACACGCCGCTCGACGAGCGGGTGGTGATCACCGCCACCGTGCTCCCCGATCACCCCCCCTACGGCGAAGAGCTCGTGATGTCGATCCCCGCGATCCCCTCGATCCCCTACGAGCCGAACGCCTCCACGGTCTCCTTCGCGCTGACGGTCGGGGGCGCGCGCTTTCGCAAGCACAGCCCCAACACGGTGCTGCTGCCCACCCACTGCCCCGCCGGGGGCTTTCCGTTCGAGACCGAATTCACCTACGAAGACGGCTCCACGAGCACCACGAAAGCAGCGGTCCCATGCCCATAGGATCCCGTCGCGACTCCTCCGCCAGGGCCCGGTGCGCGGCCCAAGGCCGCGCGCACGGATAGGCGTAGCCTGTACTCTTAGCTCATGGAAGCGCTCCTCTCGATCGCGCAGGTGTTCATCGCGGTGGGCCTGATCTTCCTGGTGCTGATGCACTCGGGGAAGGATTCCGGGCTCTCCGGCGCCTTCGGGGTGGGCAGCGGCCAGGGTCCGCTGGGGGGAGGCTCACTCGTGGAGCGCAACCTCAACCGCTGGACTGTCTTCTTCGCGATCCTGTTCGTCGGGAACACGATCCTGCTGCTCAAGAAGCCCTGGTAGTGCCAGCGCGTCGCCCGCGGGCGACTCGATCTGGTCGAGGATCTCGAGGGCCTCGGCACGCAGGGTGACGCTAGTGGCCTCGTAATCCTCGCGGGAGAGCTTGCCGGTGGCGTAGTCGAGCTCGAGGTCGCGCAGCTCGCGGTACTTGACCTCGCGGGCCCGTTCGAGGACGGCGAGCTCGGCGGACGCGGGGTCACCCGCAAACCCGGGCCGGCCGATCGCAGAACGGCCAACGCGGCGGACGCGCGCTCGCAGAGCCACGCGGCGCCCCAGCAGAGCCGGGGAAGGCGACAGTGCGAGCAGGCCGCCGCCGAAGACGATCAGGCCGCCGATCCAGATCCACATGATCAGCGGGGAGACGAGCAAGCGAAACTGCGCTGGAGGCGGGTGCTTGAGGTATTCGTGGGCCAGGAAGTCGACCACGAACAGGCCCTCGTCGGGGCGCGAGAAGGGGATCGTCTTGTTGCCGATCGCGACGATCCGCCGCAGCTGCGGCGTTTCGATTTCGGGAGCGATCGAGCTCCAGATGTCGCGCGTGAGGCCGGCGCTGATGCCGACGCTTGAGACGGGCTGCCCCCCGATCAGGTGGCCCACCGAGCCCAGCGATTCTTCCTGGGATTCGTAGAAGTCCTCGGAGGGGCGCAGCGTCGTGACGTAGCGCCCGTGCTTTGAGACCCGCAGCACGGCGCCGAGGTTCAGTGTGGAGCCCGTGTGGGTGGGGTCGAAGCGGGGGGTGAGCGTCGCGGTGGGACGCACGTAGCGCACGGTGTAGGCCCCCACCCGCGTGGACTGCCCCGGGGAGAGGAAGAGCTGGGAGACGTGCTGAAAGGAGGAGGAGGCGGCGACGCCGACGAACAGCACGGCCATCCCGACGTGCACGATGTAGCCGCCGTAGCGGCGGCGGTTGCGGCGGATCAGCCCGAGCAGCGCAACCGGAGGGACATCGCCCGAGGCGCCGCGGCGCACGCGGGTCCCCCGCCAGAGCTCCTGCGCGACGCTGCCGAGCACGAAGGCCGCGCAGCAGAACATCGCCAGGGCGGTGGGCTTCCGGGCGATGCCGGCCGCGAGCAGCGCCACCAGCGTGAGCAGCGCCGCCGCGAGGGGCGCGGCGAGGTTGCGCAGCACCCCCCTGGGCGTCGCGCGCCGCCAGGCGATCACCGGTCCGATGCCGGAGAGCAGCACGAGGATCAGCGCCAGCGGGACGGTGTAGCGGTCAAACCACGGCGGCCCCACCGAGGCGGCCTGGCCGGTGAGCGCTTCGGAGATTTTCGGGAACCAGGTACCCCAGAAGATCACGAAAGCGAGGCCGACGAGCACGAGGTTGTTGAACAAGAAGATCGCCTCACGCGAGAGCAGCGAGTCCAGGTGATGGGTGCTGGCGAGCGCGGCGCGGCGGGATACCACGAGGTAGATCGAGCCCGCGACCAGCGCGGCGATCAGCACGAGGAAGGGGACGCCGAGGGTGGCGCCGCCGAAGGCGTGGATCGAGTCGAGGATCCCGCTGCGCACCATGAAGGTGCCCATGATCGCCAGAATCCCTGTGGCCAAGGCGAGCGAGACGTTCCACACCTTCAGCATCCCGCGGCGCTCCTGGATCATCAGCGAGTGCAGGAACGCGGTGCCCGTCAGCCACGGCAGCAGCGAGGCGTTCTCGACGGCGTCCCACGCCCAGTAGCCCCCCCACCCGAGCTCCGAGAAGGACCAGCTGGCGCCGAGCAGGATGCCAATGCCGAGGAACAGCCAGGCGGCCAGCGCGAAGCGGCGCACCACGGCGATCCACTCGCCGTCCACGCGCCGTGCAATCAGGGCCCCCATCGCAAACGCAAGCGGCACCGTGCAGAGCGTGTACCCCGAGTAGAGCATCGGGGGGTGGATCATCATGGTGGGGAAGCGCAGCAGCGGGTCGAGGCCTTCCCCTTCGGTGGGCGTGGGCGAGGTGGTGGTGAAGGGGTTGGCGTAGAACACCATCAGCGAGACGAAGAACCCGCCGAAGCCGAGCAGGATCGCGGTCGCGTAGGAGGCGACCTCGCGGATGCGCCCGCGCGTGAGGAACAGCACGAGGCTCGACCACAGCGACAGCAGCCACGCCCACAGCAGCAGCGAGCCTTCCTGGGAGGACCACACCGCGGCGGCGCGGTAGCCCGGCGGCGTGGTGCGGCTGGAGGTGTCCGCGACGGTGTTGAAGGCGAAGTCGTTGCTCAGGAACGCGATCTCGAGCACGACCATCCCGACGGTGAGTAGGCACGCGAGCGCGTACACCGAGCGCCGGCCCGCGAGCGAGAACTCCGCGCGGCCGCTGCGGGCGCCGTAGATCGAGACCGCGATGCCGTACGCGCACACGATCAGCGCGAGCACCAGGACTAGGTGTCCGAGGAGCGCCATCAGCGCCTACCACCGTCGGCGGCTCCCTCGCGGGGATCGGTGGGCGCCGAGGGACCCGACCGGTCAGCGATGGGATGCGCGGTGCGGGACACCTCAGGCGTTCTGCTTCTCGGAGAGAGGCGCGTGGGCCGGCTGGGGGCGGGTGGGTGGGGCAACCGTATACTTGGAAGGGCACTTGGTGATCAGCGAGTCGCGTTCGCCGGCGTACCCGGCGCCCTGCTTCTCGACGGTGACGATGACCTCGCGCCCTTCGCGGAAGGGGTCGGGGACGGTGCCGGTGTAGGCGACGGGGACCGCGTCCGTGCCGCTGGCGCGGTCGGCCACGCTGAAGCGGAGCACGGGGCCTTCGTGGCGCACGGAGCCCGTCACGACCGTCCCGGTGAGCTGGTAGCTGCGGCCTGGCTGGGCCTCTCGGAGCAGCTGGCTGGGGGTGAGCGCGGGGCTCGAGGCGTTGAAGCTGGTGTAGATCAGCGCGCTCGCGAGCACCACGGCGGCGCCGAGCGCCACCACCAGCCGTATGGTGCGCTTGCGAGCGGGGTTCATCGCACCCAAGTATCTCAGACGGCCAGCCAGGGAATCGCTGGTGAGCGGCGAAACCTTGGGGCGTGGCTGGGGTCTTTGTGTATAGAGAGCAATGAGACCGAGCCTCCTACACCCGATCGGCGAGCGGCGCCACGCGTACCGCACCCGCCGCGGGCGCCGGGCCACGCCCGCGCCGGAGTACGAAGCCGCCGTACACGCACCCGGCAGCGACCCGCGGGAGCCCGACACCACGGCGCAGGAACCCGATGGCGCCGCGGAGCGCGTGCGCGAGGCGGGCGGCCCGACGGATCAAGCCTCCTACGCCTGCCAGTGCGGCCTCCTGTTCGCGGCCGCGGTGAGCACCACCGTGGAGTGCCCGCACTGCGGCACGTCCCAGGCGTGGTAGGGACGCTACCTGATCTGCATCCCCGAGATCGCGCGCGAGATCACCAACTGCTGAATCTCGGCGGTGCCCTCGAAGATGTCGTAGATCTTGGCGTCGCGGTGCCAGCGCTCGACGGGGAACTCGCGGGCGTAGCCGTTGCCGCCGAGGATCTGCATCGCGCGCTCGGTGACCCACACGGCCACCTCACCCGCCTTCCACTTGCTCATCGAGCCCTCGGCGTTCTCGAAGGGGACGAGGTTGCGGCCCATCCAGGAGGCGCGCCAGATCAGCAGGCGGGAGGCGTCGATCTCGAGCTTCATGCGGGCGAGCGTGAACGCGACGGCCTGGTTCTCGATGATCTTCTTGCCGAACTGCTCGCGCTCCTTGGCGTAGTCGAGGGCGTACTCGTAGGCGGCGCGGGCGATGCCGAGCGCCTGGGAGCCGACGGTGGGGCGGGAGGCCTCGAAGGTGGCCATTGAGGCGTTCGACTTGTTCTTCTTGCCCTCGCGCGCGCGGGCGAGGCGTTCGTCGAGCTTCTCCTTGCCGCCGAGCACGTAGCCGGCGGGGACGCGGCAGTCGTCGAGGAACACGTCGGCGGTGTGCGAGGCGCGCAGGCCGTGCTTGGAGACCTTCGAGCCCTGGGAGATGCCCTTCGCTTCGCTCATCGGCACGACGAACGCGGCGTGCCCTTTGGAGCGGAGCTCGCGATCGACGGTGGCGATCACGACGTGCACGTCGGAGATGCCGCCGTTGGTGGCCCACGCCTTCTGGCCGTTGAGCACCCACTCGCCCTTGGCCTCGTCGAACTTGGCGGTGGTGCGGATCGCGCTCACGTCCGAGCCGGCGTTGGGCTCCGAGGAGCAGAAGGCGGCGACCTTGACGTCCTCGGGGGTGCCGAAGCAGCGGGGGATCCACTCGCCGATCTGCTCGCCCGAGCCCTGGCCGAAGATCGCGGCGACCGCGAGCGAGGTGCCCATGATCGCCATGCCGATGCCGGCGTCGCCCCAGAAGAGCTCCTCGTTGACCATCGGCAGGGTGAGGCCGGTGGGGTCGGCGAAGAACTGCGCGAGCCCTTCGAAGCCGTAGAGGCCGATCTTGGCGGCCTCCTGGATGATCGGCCACGGGGTGGCCTCCTTCTCGTCCCACTCGTGGGCGGCGGGGCGGATGACGTCGGCGGCGAACCCGTGCACCCAGTCGCGCACGTCCTTCTGGTCCTGGCTCAAGGCCATCGAGAAGGCGACCTCCTTGCCGGCCGCGCTGGCGATCGCCTCGACTGCGGCCTCGGCGGCCTCGGTGGTGTCGGCGACGGAGGTGGCTGACATCGAAAGGGCTCCTTTTCCTGAACGGCTTTGAGGGGGATGGATGGGTCGGCGAGCGGCGATCCCGGGCGCTGCTCGAAGTACAGATGGGCGACAGAGGCCCGGCCGACATGCACAGCTTACCGGAAGGACGCCCGTTTTTGGTCGATCCCGGCCAGCCGTGGCGGACAGGGACTCATGATCCCGGCCAGCCGTGGCAGACAGACTCAGCGCCCCTGGCCACGGCTCGCCGGCAGGAGCGCTTCCAATTCCTCACTAATACACCAATCTTGACTTTGTTTCTGGTATTAGTATGCTTTCCATGCTCATGAACCCGATGCGGAAGGTGCCCATGTACAAGCGTTCGATCGCCGTCGTCCTCGCCCTGCTCGCCCTCCCGGTGGCGCTCGCCGCGTGCGGGTCCTCCTCGAGCGACAGCAAGAGCGTGGCCCTGGTGGCCTACTCGACCCCGCAGGGGGCCTTTGCCTCGCTGATCCCCGCCTTCCAGGCGACCGCGGAAGGCAAGGGGACCGCGTTCAGCCAGTCCTTCGGGCCCTCCGGGGAACAGAGCCGCGCGGTCGTCAACGGACTGCACGCGGACGTCGTGAACTTCTCTCTGGAACCGGACGTGACGCGCCTGGTGAAGGCGGGCCTGGTCTCAGCGGACTGGAACCAGAACGCGACCCACGGCTTCGTGACGAACTCGGTGGCGGTGATCATCGTGCGCAAGGGCAACCCCAAGCACATCACCGGCTGGAGCGACCTGGTCAAGCCGGGCGTCGAAGTGCTGACGCCGAACCCCTTCACGTCGGGCAGCGCGCGCTGGAACATCGTCGCGGCCTACGGGGCGCAGCTGAAGGAAGGCAAGACCCCGGCGCAGGCGCAGGAATACCTGACGGAGCTCTTCCACCACGTGGTCAGCCAGGACAGCTCGGCGCGCAACGCGCTGCAGACGTTCCTCGCGGGCCGCGGGGACGCGCTGATCGACTACGAGGACGAGGCGATCTCCGACCAGAAGAAGGGGTCGCCGATCGAATACGTGATCCCGCGCGACACGATCCTGATCCAGAACCCCGTAGCGGTGGTGGGCAAGGAAGGGACGGCGCAGGCGAAGAGCTTCGTCGCCTACCTGCTCTCCCCCGCGGGTCAGCGGATCTGGGCGCAGAAGGGCTACCGCCCGGTGATCCCCGGGATCGCGTCGTCGTCCAGCTTCCCGACTCCCCCGGGCCTCTTCACGATCGAAGCACTGGGCGGATGGAGCAAGGTGGACAAGCAGTTCTTCGAACCGGAAACGGGGATCGTGACGAAGATCGAGCAGTCGCTGGGGGTGTCCACCGCGAAATGAGGGCCGCGAGCCACACCCTGAGGCTCGGACCGAGCCGGCACCTCGGCGTCCGCCCGACCGCGGCGCTCGGCCGCGGCCTGCTGGGGATCTACCTCTCCGTGCTGGTGCTGCTGCCGATCGCGGCGCTGCTGGCGCAGGCGAGCCACGGCGGAGCGGGGGCCTTCTGGCGTGAGATCTCCTCGCCGGAGGCGGTCGCGGCGATCAAGCTGACCCTGGTCGCGGCGGCGATCGTGGTGGCGCTCAACGCTGTGTTCGGGACGCTGATCGCGTGGGTGCTGGTGCGCGACGAGTTCCCGGGCAAGCGGATCATCAACGCGCTGATCGACCTGCCCTTCGCGCTGCCGACGGTGGTGGCGGGCGTGGTGCTGCTGGCGCTGTACGGGAAGGGCAGCCCGTTGGGGATCGACATCACGTTCACGCGCGCGGCGGTCGGGATGGCGCTGCTGTTCGTGACGCTCCCGTTCGTGGTGCGCTCGGTGCAGCCGGTGCTGCTGGAGCTCGACCGCTCGATGGAGCAGGCGGCGGCCTCCCTGGGCGCCAGCCAGTTCACGGTGTTCCGCCGGATCGTGCTGCCCAACCTGACGCCCGCGATCCTCTCCGGGGTGGCGCTCAGCTTCGCGCGCGCCGTGGGGGAGTACGGGTCGATTGTGCTGATCTCGGGCAACCTGCCGTTCAAGACCGAAGTGGGGTCGGTCTACATCTTCACCCAGATCCAGGATGAAAACCTGCCGGCGGCGGCGGCGGTGTCGGTGCTGCTACTGCTGTGCGCGCTCGTGGTGCTCGGCGCGCTCACCATCCTGACGCGCATGAGGTCCCGGCATGTCGGCTAGGGCGGCGACGAGCCACCTCGCCCCCGCCGCGGCTCACAACGCGCGCCCGCCGCACGCCCGGACCCGCCGGCGCAGGGCAGTGGGCACCGAGCGCGCGAGGCGCCTGGGGCTGCGGTTCGTGGCGCTGGGCTACCTCGGCCTGCTGCTGGCGCTGCCGGTGGGGATGATCTTCTACCGCACCTTCGAACACGGCCTCGGCGCGGTGTGGAGCGCGGCGAGCGCGCCGAACGCGGTGCACGCCTTCTGGCTGTCGATCGAGCTGGTGGCGATCGCGGTGCCGCTCAACACGGTCTTCGGCATCGGCCTCGCGCTGCTGATGGAGCGCGGGCGCTTCCGCGGCAAGGCGCTGCTCGGCCTCGTGATCGACCTGCCGTTCGCGATCTCCCCGGTGGTCGTCGGGCTCTCGCTCGTGCTCGTGTACGGCAAAACCGGATGGTTCGGGAACTGGCTCGCGACCAACGGCATCCAGGTGATCTTCTCGGTGCCCGGGATGGTGCTCGCGACCGCGTTCGTGTCGCTGCCGTTCGTCGCGCGCGAGACGATCCCGGTGCTGCGCGAGCTGGGGACCTCCTCCGAGCAGGCGGCCGCGACGCTGGGGGCGAGCTCCTGGCAGACCTTCCGCCGGATCACCCTGCCGGGAATCCGCTGGGGAGTGGTGTACGGGGTGGTGCTGACGACGGCTCGCGTGCTCGGGGAGTTCGGAGCGGTGAGCGTGGTCTCGGGTCGGATCGAGGGGCAGACGCAGTCGCTGCCGCTGTACGTGCAGGACCGCTTCGAGAACCTTGACCCCACGGGCGCCTACACCGCGGCGGTGGTACTGGCGCTGCTGGCGTTCGCGACCCTGGCGGCGATGAACCTGCTCACGCGGCGCGCGCGCAGGAGCTCCGACCCGGGGCCCGTCGGCCCTGTGGAGCTTGCGGACGAGCAGCTCTCCGCGGCGGCGGCACGCGAGTCCGAGCCGGCGGGGGCGGCGCTCTGATGGAGATCGAGGGGGGAGGCAGCGGCCTGATGGCGATCGAGGCGCACGATGTGAGCAAGCGCTTCGGCGAGTTCGAAGCCCTGCGGGACGTCAGCGTCACGGTCGACGACGGGTCGCTTACCGCGCTGCTGGGTCCCAGCGGGAGCGGCAAGTCGACGCTGCTGCGGATCATCGCGGGCCTCGAGACCCCCGACTCCGGCAGGGTGACGATCGGGGGGCAGGACCTCACCGACACCCCGGCGCGCGAGCGCGGGGTGGGGTTCGTCTTCCAGCACTACGCCCCCTTCAAGCACATGACCGTGTATGACAACGTGGCATTCGGGCTGACGGTGCGCCGGCGCCCGAAGGCGCAGGTGCGCGAGCGGGTGCACGAGCTGCTGGCCCTGGTGCGACTCGACGGTTTGGCCGAGCGCTACCCTGCCCAGCTCTCCGGCGGGCAGCTGCAGCGGATGGCGCTCGCCCGCGCGCTCGCGCCCCAGCCGGAGGTGCTGCTGCTGGACGAGCCCTTCGGCGCCCTCGACGCGCAGGTGCGGGGCGAGCTGCGCGAATGGCTGCGCCGTCTGCACCAGGAGATCCACGTGACGACGATCTTCGTCACCCACGACCAGGAGGAGGCGATGGACGTGGCGGAGCAGATCGTGGTGATGAACCGGGGGAGCATCGAGCAGGCGGGCACTCCGCAGGAGCTCTACGAGAACCCCCACAACGGCTTCGTGATGTCGTTTGTCGGGCCGGTCAACCGCCTCGGCGACGCGCTGCTGCGCCCCCACGACATCCAGATCCTGCCCAACCCGGACGACGCCGGAGCGATGGAGGCGCTGGTGCGCCGCGTGGTGCGTCTCGGCTTCGAGGTGCGCGTCGAGCTGACCCTCCCCGACGGCCGCGACATCTGGGCACAGGTGACCCGCGAGAGCGCGCAGGAGCTAGAGCTGGAGGAGGGCCAGATCCTTCCGGTGCGCCTGCCTGCCCCGCGCACGTTCGCGGCCTGATGGGACTCGAGCATCGCTATAACTAATGTATATACACCCCTTGGAGGGTGTATATAAAAAATAGGGCCCTATACAACTCGGACTCTGTATAACAAATGTTGCACAGAGTCTAAAAAAGTTATATATGCCCCGCAGGCCCGACCACCCGTCTTCACCCGCCGCGACCAGCCGCCCCCGAGAGCCGCACCCGTCCCCTTCGCCGCTCAGCTTGCTAGGGCGTCGCTGGGCAAGCGAGGCAAGGACGCACTGAGCGAAGTGTGCTTGACACGAGTGAGGGAGGACACCGCATCGCGCCGCCCAGCGGCGTCCTAGCGAGTCTGCCAGGCGTCCTCTTCGCGGGTGAGCGCGATCACGTCCTTGGGCAGCTTCCCGGCGGCGACGTCAGCGACGGTGACACGCTCGAGCACCTTGCGGAGGTTGGCGCGCAGCGCCACCCAAACCTGCTGGAGGGACTCCGCGGAGCCGGCGTAGGCAACCTCCTCGGGCCGCTGGCCGCGCACCCCGACGAGCGGCCCCTCGACCGCGCGGATCACGTCCGCGAGCGTCACCTCAGCCGCGGGGTGGGCCAGCCAGTAGCCGCCTTCGGGCCCGCGCTGGCTGCGCACGATCCCCGCGCTACGCAGCTGGGTGAGGATGTTCTCCAGGAACGACAGCGGGATGCCCTGGGCCTGAGCAACCTCGTCGACCTTGCGGGGGGCGTCGAAGTTGCTGGCCGCCAGCTCCACGACAGCTCGCACGGCGTAGTCGGCCTTTGCGGTCACGCGCATCGTAGGGATTCTCTACCAAAACGCGCCCGAGCGCGTCGCGGGAGGCGCACGGGCCACCGGCGCCCTCGACGGCGGCCTGCCTCCGGCCCACCCGGGGCAGGGCCTTCAGAGGGTCAGATAGGTCGACCTGATGAGGGTGATGCCGGCGTTGGTCGCCACCTTCCACTTCTTCGCGGCGGGTACGATGAACGTGAGGACCACCTTAGTCGTCCCGGTGGCAGCTGCGCTATTCACGTCTTCGGCGATGACGGTGCCGCCGACCGACACTTGGATGGTGGTTTCCGTCGCCGTTTTACACGACACCGTAAGGATGACCTCCATGGGTTCGGCGGCGGACGGTTCGAATTCGGTGTTCTGCGCGCGTTCGGTCAGCGCTCCGTATTCCCCGGCGACAAAGCTGGCGCCTTTTTCGCCTTTCACTCCAGTTTCGCCTTTTTCGCCTTTGGCCCCAGCTTCGCCTTTCGCGCCCGCCGCGCCCGCTTTCCCTTCTTTCCCTTCTTTGCCTTCTTTGCCTTCCACGCCTTTCGCGCCAGCTTCGCCTTTGACGCCTTCCGCGCCCGTCGCGCCGGTTTCGCTTCTGACGCCCTGCGGGCCCGCTTCGCCCGTTTCGCCCCTCAGCCCCAGTTCGCCCTTGGCTCCTTGCTGACCTTCCCGGCCCAGGCCCCATCGCATCCGCGGGGGCGCTACCACTAGATTGCGTGCCCCCCCGACGCTTTCGTGCCGAACCGCATGAAGCCTTTAGTCGTGGATCAAGACTTTCAAGCTCAAATCGAGGCAAGCAGAGTTCACGGGCCACAGAGCCGACGCCGACGACCTTCCATCCGATACAGTTGCCACCTGCAACGCGCTCGGTTATTTGGTGTGGCCACGGCAGTCTTGGTCGCTCCCCCCCTCTCCGGGTGCGGGAAAAGCGGGCCCACGCTGAGCACCGTCACAGTCGAGCGCGCCGTCGCCGCCTCGATCCTGGCCCAGCACCGCCTGTATGCGACGGTGCGGTGCCCGCCCAAGGTGCCGAGGAAGGCGGGGGCCGTCTTCACGTGCACGGCCAGCCTCGACGTCGGGACATACCCGGTCACGGTGACCGAGACCAACGGCAGCGGCCACGTCCGCTACCAAGACCCGGCCCCGCTGGTAGCCCTCAACATAGCGGGAGTCGAGCAGGCGATCAAGCAATCGATCGGCAGCCAGAGGCATCTCAGCTCCACCGTGACCTGCCCCGCCGAGGTCATCCAGAAGGCCGGAATCGTCTTTACATGCACGGCGACTGTAAACGGCCGGCCGTACCCGTTCGAAGTGACCGAGACCGATGGCAGCGGCCACGTCCGCTACATCGGGCGCTAAGAGCACCTAACAAAAAGATCGGCACGCCCGGATGCGTCCCTGGACGCGGCGCTGGATCGCCACGGTCCGCCTTGCCCGTGCTACCAGCACGGGCTGCGACGGCCCGCGTCGCCCAGCTTGGTCCAGGAACGCCCCGGACGCACCGCCTATTTTGTTAGGCGCTCTAGCGAGCGTCGCCCGCGCACAGCAGAGAGCTGCGAGGGAGTGCTCTACGCGCGCGCCTCGCGCCACATGGCCCACATCCGGGGGCCGCGCGGCAGGCGCAGCTCTTCGGTGACGCGGAAGCCGTGGCGGGCGTAGAAGTCGATGTTGCGCTCCTTGGAGGACTCCAGGTATGCCCCAACCCCATCCGCGTCGCACTGCGCGAGCACGGGCTGAAGCACAGCCGAGCCGAGACCCTGCCCCTGAGCGGCGGGGTCGGTGCCCAGCACCGCGAGGTACCAGTGGGGCGGGTGGTGCGGGTGTTTGCGCTCGAGTCCGAGCAGGCCGGCGCCAATCAGAGGACCGCGCGCGAACAGGCGGGGGTGGAGCATGATCCGTACAAGACCGAGGTCCTGGCGAACAGTCGTCTTCCAGCGCTTCGGCGGCGCCCACAGCGCCGCGGAGGAGAGCTCGGGCGTGGTCCACACCTCGCGGTCGCCGAGCAGGTGGCGCAGGCGCGCGGCGTTGAAGCGTTCGAGCACCCTGGGGCGCAGGCCGTCGTGCCGGCACGACC
>JBOGYA010000041.1:0-14006 GCA_050696515.1 Solirubrobacteraceae bacterium | reverse complement strand
ACCAAGATCATGTGAATCGCCAATTCGCGGGTGTCGGAGTCGTCGCCGACATCGAGGGCCATGCGGAAGATGTCGCGGTTGAGACGGTTGATGGCGCGGTCCTGGCGGACGAGGTCCTCGGCGAGGCCGACATCGCGGGCGGCGAAAGCGGCCTTGGACTGGGTGACCTCCGAGCGGGCGAGGGCGCCCATCTTCAGCAGCGCCTCGAGCAGCGAGCGGCGCACGGGGGGCTCGTAGCCGGAGAGCGGGATGAGCTTGGCGATGTTGACGCACTGGTCGCCCATCCGCTCGATGTTCTTCATCACGTGTAAGAGGGAGGCGACGACGCGCAGGTCGCCGGCGACGGGAGACTGGAGCGCCAGCAGCGAGAGGATGCCCTGGTGGATCTCCAGGTAGCGCCCATCGACCCGGTCGTCGTCGGCGATCACCATCGCCGCTAGCTCCACGTCCTGGTGCTCGAGCGCCTCGAGCACGCGGTCCAGCTGCTCGACAACGAGGTCGAGGCCGCCGAGGGCGCGGGACTCGAGCTCGCGCAACTGCTGCTGGAAGTGCTGGCGGGGGGTGGCCTTGATCGCCGCGGGCATCCCTGGACCGGCGACTCCGCCGGGAGGGCGGGGCGCGCGGGGCGCGGGATCAGCCGAACTTGCCGGTGACATATTCCTCTGTCCTGGGGTCGCTCGGATTGGTGAAGATCTCGTTGGTCGGGCCGACCTCGACGAGCTCGCCGGCGAGCATGAAGGCGGTGCGGTCGGCGACGCGGGCGGCCTGCTGCATGTTGTGGGTGACGATCACGATCGTGATGCGCCGCTTGAGCTCTGCGATTAGCTCCTCGATCTTCAAAGTGGCGATCGGGTCGAGCGCCGAGCAGGGCTCGTCCATCAGCAGCACGTCGGGGTCGACTGCGAGCGAGCGGGCGATGCAGAGGCGCTGCTGCTGGCCCCCGGAGAGCCCGACGCCGGGGGTCGAGAGCCGGTCGGCGACCTCCGCCCAGAGGCCGGCGCCGCGCAGGGCGGCCTCGACGCGGTGGGAGAGCTCCCCGCGGCCTTTGGAGGTGAGCCGCAGACCGGCGGCGACGTTGTCGAAGATCGACATGGTGGGGAAGGGGTTGGGCTTCTGGAAGACCATCCCGACGGCACGGCGCACGGCGATCACGTCGACGGAGGGGTCATAGACGTCCAGGTCGTCGAGCAGCACGCGGCCCTCCGTGCGGGCGCCGGGGATCTCCTCGTGCATGCGGTTGATGCAGCGGACCATCGTCGACTTCCCGCATCCGGAGGGGCCGATGATCGCGGTGACCTGGTTGGGGGGAAAGCGCAGGTCGACGCCTTTGACCCGCTCGGAGGCGCCGTAGAAGGCGCGCAGCCGGTCGAGGCGGATCTCGGGGGCGACCTTGACCGCCACTATCCCGCCTGCCCGGCCGGCGGCGGACTCGGCAGCGGGCGTCGCGGCGGAGTGGTCAGACGGAGGAGCAGGGGGCCGAGAGGGCTCGAGCATCCGCTCAGGCTCGTCCGCTGTACGGGGGGAGGATGCGTCGGGGCTCATGCAAGGCGGCTCCTTCGGGCGAGCAGGCGGGCGAGAAGGTTGAGTATGAGGATCATCGTGACGAGAGTCAAAGCGGCACCCCAAGCACGGTTTACCACCTGCGTGGTGGGGGAGGTGACGTCGTTGTAGATCTGGTAGGGGAGCGAGTTCATGAACTGCCCGAGGTCGAGGGTGCTCTTGTTGGTGTGACCGGCGGTGAACAGCAGCGGGGCGGTCTCGCCGGCGGCGCGGGCGACGGCGAGCAGCACGCCGGTGAGCATCCCGGTGAGCGCGGTGGGGAGCACGACCCGGAAGATCACCTTCCAGCGGGCGGCGCCGAGCGCGAGCGCGGACTCGCGCAGGGCGTCGGGCACGAGCAGCAGGATCACCTCGGCGGAGCGGATCACGACTGGGAGCATCAGCAGCGAGAGCGCCAAAGAGCCCTTGTAGCCGGCGTAGGTGGAGCCGGTGCCGATGATCAGCGCGATGTAGATGAACAGCCCGAAGACGATCGAGGGGACCCCGGTGAGGACGTCGACGAAGAAGCGCACGGTGTGGGCGAACCAGGAGGAGCGGCCGTACTCGACCAGCCACAGCGCGACGCCGATGCCGATCGGGATGGCGATCGCGGAGGCGAGCGCGACGATCTCAAGCGTCCCCAGGATCGCGCTCTTGATCCCGCCGATCGAAGAGCCCCCGAAGAACGTGGAGCCGGTGGGGTCGGTGGTGAAGAAGCTCCAGCTCCACGCGCCGAGGCCCTTGAGTAGCAGGTAGTAGACGATCAAGACGAGCGGCACCAGCGCGATCAGCGTGGCGGCGAGCAGCAGCCCGCGGGCGACCTTGTCGGTGCGCCGCCGCCGTGGGGAGACCGCAAAGCGTGCGAGGCGATCGGTGCTCATGCCCCAGCCGCCACGGCGGCCCCGAGATCGCCGGGACCGGTCGTGCGCGCTGTGGTGCCGCGCGCGGCGCGCAGCACGAGCAGGCGGGCGAGCGCGTTGACGAGCAGCGTGAGCACGAACAGCACGAGCGCGGCGGCGAACAGCGCGGAGCGGTGCAGGCCGGTGGCCTCGCCGAACTCGTTGGCGATCACGGCGGCGAGCGTGTAGCCCTGGCCGAAGAGGTGCTGAGCGAGTTGGGGGGCGTCGCCGATCACGATCGTGACCGCGATCGCCTCGCCGATCGCGCGGCCGAGGCCGAGCATCGCTCCCCCGACGATCCCAGAGCGGCAGTAGGGGATCACGGCGATGCGGACCATCTCCCAGCGGGTGGCGCCGAGGCCGAGCGCGGCCTCCTTGTGGTCCGCGGGAACGGTGCTCATCACCTCGCGGGAGATCGCGGAGACGATCGGGAGGATCATGATCGCGAGGATCAAACCGGCGACGAAGCAGTTGGGGATCGTGACGAGCCCCCCACCGACGAAGGGGACGAACGAGAGGTGGCTGGCGATCCATTCCTCGGCGGGCTCGAGCTTGGGGGCGAGGAAGAAGATGCCCCACAGCCCGTACACCACCGAGGGCACGGCGGCGAGCAGCTCCACGAGCACGGTCAGCGGCGCCAGCAGGCGCCGGGGGCAGAGCTCTGTCAGGTAGAGGGCGGTGGCGACCGCGACGGGCACCCCCATCAGCAGGGCCAGGCCGGAGGTGATGAGCGTCCCGACGAGCAGCGGCAGCGCGCCGTAGCGTTCAGCGGAGGGGTTCCATTCGTTGTTGAAGACGAAGCCGAACACCCCGGAGGCCGAGAACGCGGGGCGCGCTTCGCCGAAGAGGCGCACGAAGAAGTAGACGATCAGGACGAGGATCAGCGCAGCGAGCGCGGTGAGCGTGTACTTCAGGGCGCGGTCGGGGAGGCGCGCAAGCGGCGACCGCTCGAGCGAGGAGCGGCCGCCACTTGGGATCGATGCTGCCTCCAAAGCGCCTCTAGCGTGACAGAAAAAGAGGGGCTCGGCTCGCCGGCCAACGGCCGGCTGCGCCACCCTCTAAGTCAGCGGCGAGCCTTCGCACTGCAGTTCCGCAACCGCCGCCTTGGACTTGGCGAGGATCGCGGCCGGCAGCGCGGCGTAGTCGGCCTTGGAGAGGATGGCCTGCCCCGCCCCGAGGCCGTAGTCGAGGAACTTCACGACGCCTTCCGCGGCCCCTTTGCCGCCGGGGACGCCGGCTCGGCACATGTCCTTGTAGACCACGACGAACGTCTGCGAGGTGATCGGGTAGGCGTCCGCGGCGGAGGGGTTTTTGATCGCGAAGCCGAGGTTGGCCGGCAGCACGATGCCTTCCGCGGCGGCGCTGGTGGAGACGAGCGTGGGCGCGATGTAGTTGCCCGCCTTGTTCTTCACGTCGGCGTAGGTGAAGTTGTGCTGCAGAGCGTAGGCCTGCTCGACGTAGCCGACTGCGCCCGTGGTCTGCTGGACCGCGCCGGCGACGCCGGCGTTGCCCTTGGCGCCGGTGCCGACCGGCCAGGGGACGATCTTGCCGGAGCCGACCTTGCTGGCCCATTCGGGGTCGACGGCGGCGAGGAAGCCGGTGAAGCCGGCGGTCGTGCCCGAGGAGTCGGAGCGGTGGATCACCGTGATCGGGGTGCTCGGCAGCGTGATGCCGGGGTTGAGCGCCTTGATCGCGGGGTCGTTCCAGGTGGTGATCTTGCCGAGGAAGATGTCGGCGAGCGTGGTGCCGTCGAGCTTCAGGCCGGCCTTCACGCCCGGGAGGTTGTAGGAGACCGTGATCGCGCCCAGGAACATCGGGATCTGGACCGGTTCGCCGACCTTCGCGAGCGCCGATTCTTCGGCTCCCTTCAGCGGCGGGTCGGAGGCGCCGAAGTCGACGGTCTTGCCTTCCAGCGCGGTGATGCCGGCGCCGGAGCCGACGGCCTGGTAGTTGACGGTGAGCCCGAGACCGGAGGCCGGCGAGCCCCACTGTTCGTAGACGGGTGCCGCGAAGGTGGAGCCGGCGCCGGAGATCGTGGCGGAGTTGCTCGTGGAGGCGGCCGTGGTGGACGAGCTCGTCGTGTTCGAGCTGGAGCCGCAGGCGGCGACGGCGAGCGAGAGTACGGCGACGCCCAGGGCCAAGGCGGCTGTCTTTTGCAAGTTGATCACTGCTGAGTCTCCCTCTGGCTTGGGGTTATGGATCGGGGTAGGGGAAAGTGAGACGCAAGGCGCCCCTGCCCGTGTGAGGCCAGGACTACTCTCCTAGTCCGCGACCGCGTGCGTGTGAAAATTTCGTGAAGGCTGCCGCTGGGGGGAGGCCGGGATGGGAGCCCGCCAGCCCTGCCCCCTTCCCGCTAAAGGTTGCGGTTGGAAGCGGTAGCCGAAGCCAGGGTGGGTGTGGATGAAGCGGCGGTCGGGCATCGCGGCTTCGAGCTTGGTGCGCAGCTTGGAGACGTACACGTCCACGGAGCGGTCCCCGGCGCGCAGCTCCCCGCCCCATACGGCGTCGTAGAGCTCCTCGCGCGTGAGGATCGACCCGATCCGCCTGGCCATGGCGACCAGCAGGCCGAACTCGCGCACCGAAAGCGTCAACACCTGGCCGGTGGCGAGCGCCAGCCCCTCCCCCGGCCGGATCTCGAGCTCTCCCGCGTACAGGGTGTCGCCATTCTCCCGAGAGTCCTCCACAGGCTCGCAGAATCGAGCAGCCGGCCCGCGCGCGGGTTGCGAACTCGTGATCGAATCGTAAAAAAGTCGTGAAAGATCATTTGGGAGCCCTATCCACCCGACCGGGCTTGCGGCCGGGGCAATATCCTCTGCCGATGAGCTCCCCGCGTCGCCGCCCGCCGTACACCCTCTCCCGGCCGCGCCTACCGCTCGCCTCGCCCAGCGCACGACCCTTGGGCGCGATGACCCTCCTCCGGGGCCTGACCCTCCGGGGCCTGCGCCTCGGCCTACCTTCCCCCCACGGTCCCCGTCTTCGCCGGGCTCGCCGCGCGCGATGAGCCTCCTGCGCCGTAGCATGGACGGGGCCCTGATGGACCTTCTGGAGGAGGCCGGGCGCAACGTGCAACGCTCGGGCCTGCTGCTGCGCGACCTGCTGGCGGAGTTCCCCGAGCACGCCACGTTGGCGCGCGACCTGAAGGTGTGCGAGCAGGAGGGGGATCGCATCACCCACGACATCATCCACCGGCTCACTGGGGGCGGGCGCGTGCGCGCCCCATTCGCGGCGGGCGACGGCTACGCGCTGGCGACGGCGCTCGACGACATCGTGGACTACACCGAGCACGCCGCCGCGCAGATGGTGCTGTACAGGGTGGAGGCTCCGATGGAGCAGGCGGTGGAGTTCGCGGAGGTGCTGGTGGGCGCCGGCGAGCAGATCGCCAGAGCCCTGCGCTGCCTGCGCACGGGCGCCGAGCTCGCCCCCCACCTCGTGGAGATCCACCGCCTGGAGAACGAGGGCGACCGCCTCCAGCGCGACGCCGTCGCCTCGCTGTTCGCGGGGGGGATCGACCCGATGGTGGTGATCCGCTGGAAGGACATCTTCGAGTCGCTGGAGGCCGCGGTGGATGCCTGCGAGACGGTCGCCCACGTGCTGGAGGGCATCACGCTCAAGCAGCGCGGGCGGCGGCGCTAGCGAACCGTCCCAAGCGCGGGGTACAAATCGAGACAAGAGGGCGCAGCCGGGTGGTCCCGGCAAGCGTTTGATACACGCATTCTCGGAGTCATTCTTCGAGGGGTTCGATTCCCACGCCCTCCATCACCCACCCGAAGGTCGAACCGCCAACCTCGTGGTTCGACTGTCGTTCGCCCCCGTCCACTTTTCCTGACGTTGCGCAAACCCCGGCCGTAACGGCGCCCTCGGCCGTAGCGGCGCGGTCGGGCATGATGACGCGGTAGGTGGGCTGGATGTCGTGGCGGCCGTTGACGCGCAGCTCGGCGATAAGGATGCGCAGGAGTGCCTTGGTCTGCTCGGGCTCGCCGTCTGCGATGGCCCGTTCGAGTTGGTTGGCCGTCGCGGCCAAGTCGGCCGCTGTTGGTGCGCGTGTGGCTTCGTCGGCGCTGTCGTCGGCAAGCTCGGCCTGCTGCGCGCGGAGGTCGTCCAGGCGAGCGCTCAGGCGCGCGACGCGCTGCTCGCAGCGCTCGGGGGAGAGCCGGCCTTGCTCGAAGGCCTCGAAGTAGCGCTCGGTCGAGCGTTCAATGCGTGCAATCTCGGCGGTGATGGCGTGGCGGCGCTCGTCGAGCGCCGGTCGCTCGCGTTGCGCCTGCTCGTGGGCGGCGGCGAGGGCGTCGTGGATGAGTGGGCCGTCGCGGTAGACGCCGGTGAGCTGGCGCAGGACGGCGGTCTCGAGCTTCTCGCGTGGGACGCGCTCGCCGTTGCAGGCTTTGGGGCCGTACTTCTGGCGGGCGGTGCAGGCGTAGTAGTGGTAGGTGCCACCTTTTCCGCGTGCTGACATGCCTATGTAGGCGCGGCCGCAGTGTCCGCAGCGGATCACGCCGGAGAGCAGGAAGTCCGAGTGGTTGCCGCGGCGGCGGGAGGCGTCGCTGCCGCGCTCGCCGAGGATCGCCTGTGCTTGGTCGAAGGTGTGTTGGTCGATCAGCGGCTCGTGGGTGGACTGGAAGTCCTGGTCGCGCCAGCGGATGCGCCCGAGGTAGGTGGGGTTCGTGAGAACGCGGTGGACGGCTGGGTGGCCCCAGCCGGCGGCTGGGGCGGGCGCGTGCTCGGCGCGTAGCTGTTGGGCGATCGCGATCGTGCCGAGACGGTCCTCTACGTACAGCTTGAAGATGCGCCGGATGGTTGGCGCGGTGATCGGGTCGGGCGCGAGCTGGCCGTCGCCGAGGGTGTAGCCGAATGGTGGGCGTCCGCTGTACCAGCGGCCTTCCTTGGCGCGGCGTTCGATCCCGGCGGTGATGCGATCGACGATGGTGGCGTGCTCGAACTCGGCGAACACGCCGAGCATCTGAAGCATCATTCGCCCCGCCGGCGAGCCAGTGTCGAACGGCTCGGTCGCCGAGCGCAGGATCACGCCGAGCTTGTCCAGCTCCTCGGCGATGCTGGCAAGCTGGCGAACCTTGCGCGAGAGACGGTCGATCCTGTACACGAGCAGCTGGTCGATCTTGCCCAGCCGCGCCAGGTCGAGTGCGGCTTGCAGGCCGGTCGAGCTTGGTGCCGGTGGAGCGGTCTTCGTGGCGGGCGACGATGCGCCAGTCCTCCTGCACCTTGCAGAACGCCTTCAGCCGTTCGTGCTGGGATGCGAGTGAGGTGGGCTGGTTCTCCTCGTCGGTGGAGATGCGGGTGTAGAGGCATACGCGTGTCATGGGATGGCCTCCCGCTCGTCGTTGTCGTGGCCGTGGGGCTGGTCGATCAGATCAGATCCGGCGGCGAGCTTCAAGTCCTCGACCCTGCCGTCGCCAGGGTCATCGGGGCGGCGGTGCAGCGGGGAGAGCCGATCCCAAAAGCCGGGCTGCTCGTAACGCCAGCGGCGTCCGAGCGCGCACGCCAGATCGGCTGGTCCCAGGGCATGACTGACGGGCAGCGCGTCGAGCGCGACCGGGGGCTGGGTGGGGTCGGCGATCGACTCCCAGACCCTGCTCAGCGGTCCTGCGTTGTGCAGCGCGGTCGTGGTCGTGGCGAGCATCGGCCAGCGACCGTCGAGGTTGACGAGGGAGCTGTCCTGGCGGTGGCGTTCTCGCTTGGGCTCAAGCTCCTCATAGGCGCGGCGCAGCGTGTCGATCCGGCCGTGGCCGGGTACGACGAATAGCAAGCTGCACATCTGCGTTTCGTCGTGCAACCTGGTCTCGGCGATCTGGTAGTGCTCGATCTTCTCGGCGAGTCGCGCCTGTGTCTCGGTGGCGCGGTCCCACTCAAGGAAGCACTCGATCGGGCCGGCGGGAACATCGAGGATGATGCTCGCGTCGGGTCGCACGAGCCGACGCTCGTCGAGCCGTTCGGTGGCGCGGCGAGTGGATTCCCAGGCGGTCACGCCCATGTGCGGGTTGGGCAGGGTCGCGGCGATCAGTTCGCAGACGAACTGGTTGGCCTGGAGCCGGTGCGCGAGCTGACGGTGTGAGCCCCAGTCGTCACGTCGTGACCAACTGAGCTGCTTGGGCTCGACGCCCATGCTCGCCGCGACGAGGATCGCGCCAGCCTCGTCCAGCAGCCAGTGTGCCTGCGGCTTGCCCGACCCGAACGGGCCTGGCGGGTAGAAGCGATCAAGCACGCGATGGCGGTAGAGGAACAGCAGCCGGTCCTGGCAGCGACGCCTGGAGGAGAAGAACAGCAACTGCAACTGGTCGGTGCTCAACACCTGATGGTCATAGAGGCAGAGGGCGATCTCGCGGTCACGCCACGTCAGATGCCGCGCCAGCTCGAACACGCGATCCGCGCCCACGCGCACCCCGCGTCGTGCGAAGCCCGATCTTGCAGAATCTCTCCCGGACCTTATTTGTCGGGAGTCGCTCACTGGCCGGATCATGTGCGCCTGTGCGCCTTTCCCGGCATCGCGGGGGTTGAGGTCGCGCCACCGAAAGCGCCGGGGTAAGCGCTGCCCAAAACGCCGGCGGAAACGCTGGCCGCGCGTATGCCGGCCGCGTCGAGCAGGAGCCGCCCGAGCAGCGCGACTGCCTCCCGCTCCTGCTCAGGTGAGAGCGCGACCAGCCGCGGCGTCCTCACGCGAACGCCGCGATGATCCTCATTACGGGTTGGTTGTGGTGCCCGCTTGCACGGGCGGCGAATGTCTTGGCTCAGAACATTGGGTGCCGGCGGAAGACCCTGCAAGGAGGAAGCCTGGAAGGAACTCCCTCCAATAGTTAAAAGTGCTTTTGACCGCCCAAAGGTACAGCCCACGGCAAAGATTTAGGAAATCTTTAGCTTGATCGGCGGTTTGGGGATCGAGATGAGTTCGGCAGGCGGACGCGCTGCAAGGCGGACCTCATTGATATAAGGGCCTCACATGGACGAGCGGGAGGTGGGCAACATCCTCGAATGGCACCATCGCCGATGGAGGACACCGGCGCGAACGCGGATGCTGGCGAGGCTCAGCGAGATATACGAGGCGGGCGGGGTCATCGTGGACGGCGAGCCCCTCGCGTTGCACTGCTGTTGCCCGTCGGCGCCGGATTGCTGGGCGCGAGAGCAAGATCGACTGCCCCGAGTAAACCGGGCGAAGAACGGCCTCGGAGAGAGCGCGTCGATCTTCTGGCCCTGGGTTGGCGAGTCCTACCGGCCTGGCGGCGTGTGCCTGGTGTCGCTCAACATCAACAACGACGAGAAGAAAGACGATGGATGGTGGACGATCGGCGTGGAGTACGCCATCGCCGAACGTGCCATCGAAGTGCTTGAACAAGGGCAGCGCAAGCCTCACGGGAGTTGGTTCGCTTACCGCTCGATGGCCACAGCGCTGGCTGCTCTGGCCAGCCTCGACGGACATGATCCCGTAGAGCAACCCACTCCCCAGGATGCGGCCACCGCGTATGAGCGCGTCGCCCGTGTCCAGGCGGTCAAGTGCTCACCCACGCACGACCGCAGCCGACCCACGCAGGCGATGATGCTCAACTGCCCTGAACGCTTCGCACGCCGAGAGCTGGAGATGCTCGATCCGGGCGTGCTCGTTGCGCTCGGCGGAGACGCGAAAGCGGCGCTCGGGCTGCTTGGTGAGGCATCTTGGAGCGAGCACTGCGACCAGTTCCACCGTGGCACGGTCGTGCTGGCGGGCTCCGACGTCGAGGTGCTCGCCCTGCCCCATCCGGCAAGCCACGGCAGCCGGTGGGCGACGGGTCAGCAAGAGCTTGTTGCCAGCGTCCGCGCGCGCCCGCTCCTCGGAGTCTCATGAAGCGCTGCTGGGCGATTCTCGCGGTAATGCTTGTCGCTGCGATTGCGTCAGGATGTGGCGGCTCGGCTAGGTCAAGCACGACGTCAAGCGACCTGTCGCGCGCGGTCGGCGCCGGAGAATACCCCGAAAAACTGAAAGTGGCGTTCGAGGCAATCTGCCAAGAAATGGGACATTCTCGGGCTATCTGTCCGAGGATTCTTCAGGTCGTGGAAGGTATTACGTCGGCGAAACAGGTGGGTGCTGCGGCTGGTGCAGAAGCTCTGAATGCGCAGAAAGAAGGACGCTTCTCAGGCACGGAAGGGGAACAAACGGCAGCGAGCGTAAAATACGGGCTGCGCAAGATCGTGGAAGTTGCCGTCAATACGGAGCTTGCACATGGATCGGTGAAAGAAGAATCTTCAACAGCGTCCACTGGCGAGACACCAGCCGCGCCTGCCGCAGGTCCACAGAACGCGGAGTCTTGCGGCAGGTTCTCAAACGAAGCGCTGAAATCGACCCTCGAAGCCGCGGCAAACCAGGCCCATCTCGTCGGGTTCAGCAAGAGTGAAGGCGACTGCTTGACGAACATCAAAGTCCATGGCGAATGGGCGGCGGCAACCTGGCCTGCAGCGCAACCGCAGGCTATGGTGTTTCGACAGGTGGGCGGCCGCTGGCAAGCGATTACGGGCGGCACAGCGATTGATGAGGGCGGGCGAGAACCCGTGCCGAAAGCGGTGCTGAAAGGAGAGCCCTGAGCCAAGCGATCCGTCGCGGGCACGTCCGCTTCGTACGGCTCGACATCCCAGTCGGGCCGTACTGGCGGTCTGTTGCGCTACGCTAGGCTCGTGGCCACAGCACTCGACAAGGACAAGCTGCATGATGTGCTCGACCAGGCGGTGATCGTGATCGACGAGGACGCCTTTGAGCGCGCTGGGACCGATCCGCGGATGCGTGAGTTCTTCGAACGCGGTGCGAGGCTTCGGGCTGAACTGGAAGCCGAAAACGCGAACTACGATTGAAACCGGAGCCACTTGCGGCGCAGGCTGGGACTGCCCGGCACGTCCTGCTCGGAGTCGTGGAAGTTGAAGTGCTGCCGCCACATCTCGGCGGTTCCTTCGTCGAAGGGATCGACCACGAGTACGGTGGCGCCTATGTATGCCCGTGCCCGGCGCGCGGTGTCGCCCGCGTGAGTCAGGAGCTCCTCGCCGATGCCCGGCGTGTCGGCGGCGCGGGCGAACTGGGCAAGCAGAATCGCGGGCTGGGTGCGGTAATGAACGCCGCCCAGCTCGGCACGGTGGGCGCGGCTCAACGCGACCTGAGCTGCGCATAGCGCGTACACGCCTGTGACCCGGCCGTGGCTCAGCCGCACGCGAACGGTGGACTCCTGCGGCTCGCCCAGCGCCCGGTCGGCGAGCCACTGGGCGACGCTCTCCCCGGCAGGACCCGGGACTGGCTCGAACGAGCGGATCGCCTCGCCCAGCTCGGGCAGCGCCGCGACGACCTGCTGATCGACGCGCACGTATGCGCGTGCGCGCTCCAGAATCTCGCGTGAGAGTGGTGGGTCCGGGACGCTCATGGCGGCATGGAAGCGTACCCGCCGTCCCCGTCACGATCCTCGGGCTACACGCTCAGCGGCTTCGCCTGCACGACCACGGGGTTTGCGCAACGTACGGTCCTCTCCGCACTGCATACACCGGACGGCTCGGAAGCAGGCGCCACCATCATGCGCCGCGGGTTCATGGCCGCCACGCTTGAGTCGTCCGGTGCAATGGGTGAAGGTAAGGTGGGTGGAGCCTGTTAGGGTTCGATGGTGTGTATCAAACGCTTGGGGCTTTGATGCCTCTGCGCCCCGGCCCGCCGCAAGGCGGGCCGATCTTTTTCTGAAACGTACGGGCCATGTGGCGGCTCACCAGACGGCGAGGGCGCGGGGATGGCGGTGGGCGCGCAGCTTGTGGTCCTTTGTCACGAGCTGCCATCCGTGCTCGATCGCCGTCGCGTAGATCAGGCGGTCCGCGGGGTCTCCGGGGAAGGACGATGGCAGGGAGACGGCGGTCTCCGCGACGGCGGGGGTGATCGCGACCGTGCGGAGTTGGGTGGCCAACTGCTCGAGCCACGAGCGGATGGGGATGGTGAGGGTGATCCGCTCGTTCTTTGCCAGCCACGCCAGCTCGAACCACGAGATGGCCGCGACGGCGAGCTCGTCGGCTGCGTTCAGCGCCTCGGCCGCGGCGCGGCTCACCCGCCCCGGCTCCGCTGACCACCAGTGGACGACGTGGGTGTCGAGGATCACGGTGCTCACGGGAGGTTCCAGGGTGCCCCGGTCGCGAACAGGTCCTCCTCCGCTCCCGCCGTCATCGCGACGTCGGTGAGCCTGCCCTTGAGCGATTGGGCGCCGCTGGCCGGTACGAGGCGCGCGACGACATGGCCGTGCTTGGTGATTGCCACCTCATCGCCGGCCGCGACCTCGTCGAGCAGCGCGAGGATCTTCGCCTTGGTCTCGGTGGCAGTCAGTATTCTGGGCATATGGTCAGTATACAGGTCCGCATTTCTTTGCTCTGCCCACCGCTGAGGTGCAGCCTACTTGGCCTCTTGTGAGCGTCTCGCGGTCACGAGCCCGCCGGTGCCCGCGAGCAGTCCGAGCGCGCCAAGGATCAGCGCGGTGATCGCGAGGCCCTTGCTCGCGCCGCCGCCCGCCTTCGCGACGGTCTGAGGGGGAGCTGGCGTGGACTGGCCGGCGCTCGTCTGGCCCGCCGCCGGCCCGGCCTCGTCGCCGGCGACTTCCTCGACGAGACCGCCTTTGGCTGTGACGTTGATCCTCGGCGAGGGGTGTTCGGCCGTCAGCGACGGGTCGATCCAGTGCACGACCTGCCCGTTGCTGTAGGTCTGGACCGTCCTGAACTCCAGCGCCCTGCCGGCGGCATTGTCGGGGATCGCCAGCGAGAGCGGGAAGTTGATGAACTGGCCGTTGTCCACCTTCCCGAGCGGGCCGGTCCAGGTCCAGACGATCTGGGAGACCTCGGTGTCGATCGTTTCCCCGTCTTCGGTGATCGGGGTCGCGAGCTTGGCTTCGACGATCTTCGTGCTCCAGCCGGGCACGTTTTCGTAGTCGACGCCCGTGAACCCCGCGGGGAACAGCACGTCGACCCGCTTGACGTAGGCGCCTTCCTGCTCGCCGGGGACGCGCACGTCGAGCGTCGCGAACGCCCCCGCCGGGATCGTGTTGGGGTGCAGGCTGATGTGCGCTTGGGCCATGGTGGGCGCGAGGAGCGTCGTCACGGCGGCTAGCAGGGCGATCTTGTTGGCTTTCATCGTTGACCTCCTGTTGAGTTTCATCGGATGGGCACGGCGATCGTCTTGGTGTACTCCTGAAATTCGGAGACCCGGTCGGTGATTTCGAGCTCCCACGTGCCGCCGGGGGTGAGCTCGGCGGAGCTGAGGATGTAGTGGCCGGGTCCTGCCACGTTTGCCTTCAGCGCCAGCGGGCCGATCCCCTTGGCGGGCAGCTTGGCGGTGGCCGTCAATTCCCTGGTGGCGGTGAACTGGGCGCCGGTCGTGGCGTCGATCAGATAGAGGTGGACCGTGTTCAACCCGACTGTGGCCGGTTCGACTGTCATCTCGAGCTCGGCCGGGCCGAGCGTCGTGTTCGCGGAGAACGGCCCGGAGGCGGCGTCGATCGGCGGCGCGTAGCTGACGAGCGCCGCGGTCACCCCGAGCACGCCGAGCATCAGCGCGAGCTCCCCGCGCAGCGTGCGCCGCGCGAG
>JBOGYA010000040.1:0-14014 GCA_050696515.1 Solirubrobacteraceae bacterium | reverse complement strand
CCCGTAACCAACGTCTTCGTGTCCATTCGGTCTCCTTTCCCAGGGCTGACTGTGCCATCCTAGACTCACTGCGATGGTGGCGTTGATCCCGGAGTTCGAGGCAGGCAGGTTCACGCCCGAAACCCCGGTGGCAACCTGGTGGCCGATCCGCCGGCGGCTCGAGATCGCGGCCGAGTGGGCGCGCGACCCGGTGCTCGACGTCGGCGCGGGCACGGGGTGGCTCGCGCTGCATCTGCTCGAGTGGGGTCACGATGTCACGGCAGCGGACTACGACGAGCAGGCACGCGAGAACTTTCGGGCGAACGCGGCGATCGCCGGTCGCGACATCGCGATCGCGAAGGAGAACGTCAGCAAGCTCTCCTACGCCGACGAGCAGTTCGCGTCGGTCTTTTGCATATCGGTTTTGTCTTATGTGCAAGACCTGCAGAGCGCGCTTGGGGAGTTGCGGCGGGTGCTGCGCACCGGCGGGATCGCTGTCCTGGGGCAGCTGAATGCCTACGGCAGCTACGCGTTCTTGAACGATCGCGATCCCCGCACGCTGTTTCGCCGCAACCGCTTTCGCGGAGACATTCGCCAAGACGTCGAGCACTTTCACTCACCGAATTGGTGGAAGCGCGAATTCGCCCGGCGCTTCACTGTGCTGGAGGTGATACCGCTTGAGATCTGCTCTCCTCTGATCGCAAAGCTGGCGGGCTACAATGTCGATCCGCGCTGGACGCGCGCCGACGTTCGCCTCGCCGCGCATCTGCCGAAGGAGTTGGCGTCGGAGGTCATCTACGTCCTGCGCAAGTGAGGGGCCACGACACGCTCGATCAGCGCAAGCCAGTCGGAGCGGAAGCGGGCCAGGCCGTTGCGGGCGCTCACGAGGGTGCGGACGTCCTCCATCAGGGGGCGCGTGTCGGCTCCCTGAAGCCAACGCAGCCGCGCCACGATGTCCTGGACCGTGGGGTGCACGCACAGGGTCTCGTAGCGGGGCAGCTCGCGCAGCAGCGTGCGCGTCCACCCCACGCGGGTCGTCACCGCCGGGGTGCCGCAGGCGAGCGCCTCCAGCAGCACATAGCTACAGGCCTCGTAGCGCGTGGGGAACAGCAGGCAGTCGGCCGCTGCATAGGCATCGGCCAGCCGCTCGGGCGCGAGCAGACCGAGGTGGCGCGCGCCGGGGATCGGGGTCGCGCCCGCGTGGAGTAGCTCCCAGCCGGCTCCGCGGCAGCTGTCCAACAGCAGATCCGCGCCCTTGCGGTACTCCGGGCGTCCCACGAACAGCGCGTATCGCGGTTGCTCGTCAAGTCCCAACCGCCGCCGAGCCTCACCCCGATCGCGCGGACGGAAGAGCTCGGTGTCGACGCCGCCCGAGATGATCGCCGCAGGCGCGCGCCGGTAGTAGCTCGTGGTCTCCTCCGCGGCGCTCTCGGAGACGACCACGAGCTCACCGGCACGACAGGTGAGGGCCTCGAGGGGCCAGTAGCCGACGAGGCGCCGCAGGAAGTCGCGGCGCAGCAGGCCGCGACGGGCGGCGAGCACTTCTCCGACGGAGGTCCCGTGGAAGACCTGGACGCGGGGCACTGCCCGCGGTGCCGCGAGGCCGAGGAATCCGTTGCCGACGATCAGGTCCGGTGCGCGATCGGCAGCGGCGGCTGCACGTCCGGCCGACAGCGACCAGTGCAGCGGCGAGCCGCCGAAGCGGAACGTCCAGCGGCCGGGTTGACTCGTGGGCCCCACGATCGACACCCGCCAACCCTCCTCTTGCAGGATGCCGGCCAACAGCCAGCTGAAGCGCTCGACGCCGCCGGCATTGCTCTCCGGCACGGGCGACATGACGATCGCGTGCTTGGAGCCGAGCCCAGACAGATCGGCGCGCTCGGAGCTGGCAGCCATCGTGCGGCGTGGCTCAGCCCGCGGGCGGTCTTTTGAGCGCGGTCCGTGCCCGCTTCGCGCGTGCGCCGAGGTAGCCGGTGAGCGTGAGCTTCGTGCGCGCGGCGATGAATGAGAGCTGCCCGCGCGTGGGGCTCTTGATGTGGCCCTGCTCGGTCAGCCAGTGCCCGTGTCGCGAGAGGAAGCGCCAGTTGTTCTTGATCGCCGAGAGCTCGTACTCCAGGCGCGGACGGCGCGAGCCCCCGTCCCATTGCTCGATCTGGTACATCGCGGTGGCGGGCGTGAGGATGCAGCGAAACCCGCTGCGCACCGCCTGGATGAAGAAGTCGGTCTCATCGCGCCAGCCGGTGTTCCCGTAGCTCTCGTCGTAGCGGACGCGCTCGAACACCCTGCGGTTGATGAGCGCCGGAGCGGGCATGAACGGTGTCGGCAGCTCGCTCTCGGGTACCACGGAGTGGTCGTCGATCGTAGGCACCCCGTCGCGCCGCGCTCGCGCGGCCGCGAGCGCGGACTCCATGTCGTCGTCGGTGATGTTCAGCCACGGGGCCCCGACGATGTCGGCGTGCTGCTCGCCCGCAACGCGCTTGAGCGTGGGGCCGTAGTCGAGGGGATAGCGCAGGTCGTCGTCGGAGACCACGACCCACTCGCCGCGCGCGATCGCGCAGCCGGCGTTGCGGGCGCTCGAGAGGCCGTCGTGCGCTTGACGCAGTAGGCGCACGCGCGGCTCCGAGCCGAACTCCTCTCCGACCATCTCCGCGGTCCCGTCGCTCGAGCGCCGGTCGATCACGACGATCACCTCCAGCACGTCGTCGAGCTCGAGCAGTGCGGGCAGGTTCTTACGCAGTGCGTCGCGCCGGTTGTGGCTCGGCACTACGAAAGAGATGTCCCTGGTCTCCTCATGGCTGGGCATCGTGTTCTCCTCGGCAGCGGATGTACCCGACTTGATGGCCGCTACAGGGGTTCCTTGCGCAGAACCGCGCGCACCTCGGCGGAGGTGAGTGCTCCGAGCCCGAACAGTAGCGCGGGATAGGCGAGCGCCGCGATCGCGACGAGCCCGAGCAACGGCGCTCCGAGGCTCTTGACCAGCCATGTGAGAAGGCCCATTCCGAGCGCTGCCACCAGCGTCCGCGCGAGGCGGCTGAGGCGGGGGGTCATCGCGAGCTCTCCCAACACGCTGCGCATCGTGAGCGACATCACCAAGACCTCCGTCAGGAGCGTGATCCACGCCGCGGCGAGGAATCCGTAGCGGGGGATCAGCGCGAGGTTCAGGGAGGCGTTGACAAGCAGGCCGACCGCCGCGTAGTAGAAGAACCTGCGCTGCAATTCGAGGATCACGACCATGTTGCCCGCGAGGTACCCGAAGGAGATCGAGATGAACGCTCCCATCAGGATCGGCAGTGCCGGCGCGGCCTGCTTGAACTGCTCACCGAACAGCAGCGTGACGATCGGCTCGGCGGCGACCACCGTGAAGGCGAGCGCCGGCAGCGAGGCCATCGTGAGGTACTCGCCGGCCGACTGCAGGAGCTTGCGCACGCGCTCGCGGTCGCTCGGGTAGGCGGTGGCAATCAGGGGGAACAGGGTGGTCATCACCGAGATCGGGATGAACTGGATCGTGTCGAGGATGCGGTAGGCCGCTCCATAGAGCCCAGCCTGGGTGCTGCCGGCGAGCTCGAACACCAGCACTTGGTCGAGCTTCACGTAGAGCGTGACCAGCACCCCGGCGGCCCCCACGCCCAGCCCGACGCGCAGCAGCGCGCGCCACAGCTCGCTCGAGCCGGCCAGGCGCAGGGCGACCAGGCGCCGAGCCCGCACGAGCGTGACGCACGTGGTGATCGCTGCGACCGCCAGGAAGACGGCTGCGAAGGCCCCGATGTCCTTGGAGCTGAGCGAGATGGCGATCGCCCCCGCGGTCCACAGCACGCTGCCGAGCGTCATGATCGCGATCGCGATGTCGTTGCGCACGCGCAGCTGGAAGACCGCGCCGACCGCCGCGGGCGCGTTCACGAGGATCGTGGCGGCGATCAGGACACCGGCGATCCGTGAGGATTGGGTGGGGGCGATCAGCAGGACACCCACGAGCGCGAGCGCGGTGGTCGGTACCGCGAGCAGCGTGCGCAGCGACATGAGCGCTCCGAGCCAGTCGCCCTGCCGGGCCGGTTCGCTCGCCGCGCGGCTGACCGCCACCTGGGTGAGGCCGAGTTCGCCGAAGTTCGTGGCGATCTGCGTGATCGCGAAGATCGTCGACCACTCTCCGAAGCCGCTGCTCCCCAGTGCCCGCACGACGACCAGCGTCACCACGACGCCGAGCGCGAGATTGCCGATCCGCCCGATCACCTGCACGCCGATGTCCACCGAGGCTCTGCGCGCCCCGACTTCGATCGACGGCTGCCCCTGTGGGGCGATCTGTTGAGTGGGCTCGCCCGCGGACACCTTCAGACGCTCGGGAGCACTTGGCCAGGCGCGGTCACGGTCTGCGAACGATAGGAGAGAGGCCGGTCTGCGCTCGTGGGCGGGGGCTCAGCGCTGCACGATGACTTCCGCTTTGGGCTCTCCGCCGATGCGGCGCAGGGTCGCGACCTGCACGCTCGTGGCGTGCGGCGCTAGGAAGCGAGCGACCGCGAAGGCTTCGCTCCTGCTGACGCCGGCCAGGCGAAAGCCGTGCGGGGGGCTTGTGGGAACCACTGGCGGCAGGGGGGCGCGGCCCGTGCGCCTGGTGCGCAGGGCGATGAAGTCGAGCTCCCCGGTGGAGACGCTCGCGCCTGTGGCCTCCCTGGTTGCGGGCAGGTAGATCGACAGGGGGAGCGAAGCGTTTTCCTGGCCGACGATCACGCGCTCATGCCGCAACGCCGGCAGCGCCTGCGCCGCGCCGCGCCAGTCGTCGCGCTGATAGCCGGGAGTGGTGTCGATCCCCGCGATCACCGCCAGTGAGACTGCGCACAGGCCGACGCCGAGCGCTGCGCCGGCTCGCGGCGCCCGCGCGACCCCTAGGCCGATGGCGACGAGGACCGCGCAGGGGGCCCAGGCCGCGATCATGTTGCGCCCGTCGAAGACGTCCACGAGGTGGGTCACTGCCAGCAGCAGCGGCAGCAGGATCGCCGCGCCGGCGAGCATCGCAAAGTCGCGCGCGCTGTGGCGCTCGCGTCGATCGCCGTAGCGCAGCAGCAACGCGAGGGCGCCGGCCGCGAGCAGCGCGGCCAGCAGCGCCGAGAGGATCTCCAGCGGGCCGTAGAGGCCGACGAGGAACTGCTTGGCGCTCTCCCCGATGCGCGAGGCCAGCGAGGCCGCTTCGATCCAGTTGGACTTACCGTCGGCGCGCTCGCGTAGGGCCAGGGGCGCGAGCGCGATCCCGACGAGCGCGACCGCGGTCGAGGGGGGGAGCGTGCGCCGCCAGCCCAAGCGCCTTGCGAGGATGGCCGCCTCGGGCAGGAACAGGAACGCCGCGAAGTAGTGCGTGAGCACCGCGAGGCTCGACATGCCGGCCCACAGCCACAGGCCGCGGCGGCTGGGCGCCTCGAGCGCACGCTGCCAGAGCACGAGCGCCGCGGCGCTCAACAGGACCACGAGCGCGTAGGCGCGCGCCTCCTGGGAGTAGTAGTACATCGCCGGGTTGACCGCCGTCAGCGCCGCGGCCCACAGCCCCGTACGGGTGGAGATCCGCCGCCCGGCGGCGTACACGACCGGGATCGTGAGCACTCCGACGAGCGCGGAGCAGGAGCGGAAGCCGAGCGGGCCGGCGCCGAAGAGCCGCGTCCACGCCCACACGAGGATGTAGTAGAGCGGGGGCGCCGACTCGCTGGAGGGCAGGTGCGAGAGCATCCCTGAGAACCCGCGGCGCACCAGGATCATCGTGGCCGACTCGTCCAGCCAGATGCTCTGGACGTTCAGGGTCGCGAACCGCAGCGCCGCGGCGCCCAGCATCAGCGCGATCACGACGGTGCCAGGACGCCGCAGACGCGAGCCCGCCGGCAGCTGAGCGCTGTGGGCGGCGGACTCGGGATCGGCCAGGGCGCGACTGCCGGGCTCGACGCTGGTGCCCACCAGTCGATTATGAACTGGCGAGCAGCGCCTGCACCGCAGCGGTGTATTCGCCCTTCGGCTGCAGTTCGTGCTGCAGAGCGCCGTAGTACATTTCGTCGTCGGTGCTCGCACCGGTGGGCTGCTGGTCGCGGATCTGATAGAGGACGAGCATGCCGAACCGGCCGCCGAGCAGCTGGCGCATTTCGCTGACCGTGCTCCGCACGATGGAGGCGGCTTCGCTGTAGGGAAGGCACCCGTTGTATTCCTCGTCTTCGCCGATGCAGCGGCCGTTGTCGGTGGGAAGCCCAAACTCTGTGATGTCGACCGGGATCGTCGTGTCCCCGTGAGCCGCCGTCTGTGCGAGGAGGCCTTCCAGCCGGTCGTGCCAGTGGTGGTAGGGATGGATCGTCCAGCCAGCCACGTACCTGCTCAGGTTCGGCACCGCCGCGTACATGCTGTTGACCCAGTCCCCGGTCCAGTCGTCGGCCTGTGCCAGCAGCCCCACGTGGATGCCGGTCGCGGAGATCGCTTCGGCCGCTTCCTGCAGGCGCCGCGCGTAGTTTTCGGCGCGTTCCTGGTAGGAGCGGGTGCCGGCGCTGTCGCCGTATTGGTAGCCGTAGGAGGTCTCGTTGCCGAACTCGATCGACTGGACGGCGTCTTCGCCGCCGGTGTGGCTGGTCCAGAACGTGCCGCCAGGGCCGTAGGCCTTCGCCACCCCGGCGAGGCTCTGCGCCTGTGCGGGTGTCGGCAGCGTGCCGCGGAAGGTGCTCAGCAGCAGCACGCGGATGCCCTTGGCGGCGTAGCCGCCGATCACCGATTCCATCTGCGCCGGCGCGGTTTCGATCGGGAACTCGATCCGCACGAGCTTGGCGCCCAGCTGCACCGACCCCTGGAGGTCGAGAGTCATGTTGGTGCCCGAGTCGATCCCTGTCTGGAACGTGGGGGAGGCGGGCGGTTCGGACCCGGAGCTGCTGGTGGACCCGGAGCTGCTGGAGGACGATGAGCCGAAGCTGCCGGAGAGCGCGAAGTTGCCCGAGGTGGACCCGGAGCTGCCGGACGAGGAGCCGGTGCTGCCGCTCGGGGAGAAGCCGGTGCCGCCAGAGCTGCTGGAGGCCGGCGGGGTGGCTCTGGGGACCGGCGGAGCGATTTTTCGATGGCGGCGGCCGTCGGTTGCGCCTCGGGGCGTGTGGTGGGCGCTGATCCGTGCCAGCTGTGCGCGGCTCTCGAGGCAGAGGGCGCGCCTGTGGGCAGCACACGCACGCCTGGCGACCCGTTGCAGATGGCTGCGCCGGAGCGCGGCGGTGCGAGCCTGCAACGTGGCTTGCGGAGCGACCGCAAGCTTGACGGCCTGCTGCCGATTAAGGGGCTGCGCGTCGGTTCTACCGGCGTTCAAAGCTCCCACGAAGGTGAGACTGAAGAGAACGAGAGCCGCTGCGAGACGGCGGCTGAGATTAAGGTGGAAAGACATTGCTCCTCGGTGGCCGGGCTGTCTCGAGGAGACCCCTGGCTTTGCGACCCCGCCTCGCGACGGGTGTGCCCTTGTCGTGGTGCGCTTGAGCGACGCTCTGCTCTCGATATCGGCGCTCTAGAGGGCGGCCACACCCCGTGTGCAGCCGCTGGACGGATGTCGGCGCGCACCGCCCCTGTGCGGGTAGCTCACGGCTGCCGACGCGCGGGTCGCCCGCAGCGGTGTGCGGTCGATGCGGCGGCCGATACCATGGGCAGCGTGCCGGTCTCGTCGGCTCGCCCAGCGGCCCACTGAACCGCAAGCTTCAGCATCAAGTGCGAGCTCCGAGCCGACGATAGGAGCCCTGCCATGAGATCCCTCGCCCTGGTTCATGCCCCGACACCCGATTGGCGGCGGCCCACGTGAGCGCTTCGGAGCGTTTCGAGCGCGCGCGCGAGGGCGAGAGCGTAGCGAGCATGTTCGAAGCGCTACGCCGCCGGTGGCCGCTCATCGTGGGAGTGGTCCTCGCCGCGGTGGCGGTGCTGCTCGTAAGCCACGAGCGCAAGGCCAAGTCCTACACCGCGACCGCCAACGTCGCCTTCCAGAGCGGCACGCTCTCGGAGGCGGGGCTCCAGGTCTCGCCGTCGAGCAGCGGCGAACCGCAGCGCGAAGCGGACACCGAGGTCCTGATCGCCCACTCCGCCGAAGTGGCGCTGGCGGTGGCCGGGCAGCTGCACCTCCAGGCCGAACCGAGCGAACTGCTGAGCAAGGTGAAGGTCGAAGCGGCCCCCAACGCGGATGTCTTGAACATCGTTGCGAGCGCTGGCGATCCACAGTACGCGGCGCGCCTGGCCAACGCCTTCGCCGAACAGTACATCGCGTTTCGCGCGCAGTCGCAGCTCGCCGGCGTCAACACAGCTGAGAGCAAGCTCCAGCAGCAGATCGCCGCGCTGCCGGCGGGCGCCTCCGAACGGGGAGCCCTGGAACAGTCGCTGCAGCGTCTCAGCGCGTTGCGGGCGGTCGCGGGGGGCGGGGCGAACATCATCGGACGGGCCACTCCCCCAACGAGCCCCGCGGGCACCGGTCTGGCGAGCACCGTCGCGATCGGCCTGCTGGTGGGGTTGGCGCTCGCGCTCGCGCTGGTGTTCCTGCTCGAGTCGATCGACCGGCGCATCAAGACGATCGAGGAGCTTGAGCGCGAGTACCGGCTGCCGGCGCTCGCCGCGATCCCCCAGGTGGCCTTCCGCACTCCCCGCGCCGAGCAGCGCGGGGAGCTGCTCGAGCCCTACCGCATCCTGCGCAGCGCGCTGGACTTCGCTGCTGTCGCTCGCCAGCTCGACACGCTGCTCGTGACCAGTGCGGTAGCCGGTGAGGGCAAGACGACGGTCGCGATCGACCTCGCGCACACCGTCGCGCTCACTGGACGCCGTACCGTGCTCGTCGAGCTCGACCTGCGCCGTCCCACGTTCGCCGAGCACTTCGAGCTCGACGCCACGCGCGGGCTCACCACCGCGCTCACCGGCCGCGGGCAGCTCTCGGAGCTGCTGATCGAGCCGCTCTCCGACGCGCCGAACCTGCTCGTGCTGCCCTCCGGCCCAATCCCCCACAATCCCTCCGAGCTGTTGGGGGCTCCCCGCTTGGAGGAGATCCTCGCCGAGCTCGCCGCCGAGGAGGGCATGGTGATCGTGGATGCGCCGCCGCTGAACCCGGTGGCGGACGCGCACGTGCTGCTCAACAACCGGGCGGTCAACGCCGCGATCCTGGTCGCGCGGATCGAGCGGATCACCCGCGATGAGGTGCGCCGTGCCCGGGCGATCCTGGATCGCCACATCGTTGAGCCCGTGGGGATCGTCGTGACCGGGATCCGCGATTCGAGTCGCTACGGCTACGACTCTTACGCGAGCACGGCGCCCACGCTCGAAGTCGCCGTCGAGACGTCGTCTCGCTCACCGAGCGCCTCGGCCTCCGGGCGAAAGGCGCGCTGAGAGCGTCGATGGGCGCGCAACGGCTGCGCGCGGCGGTGCCCAGTGGCGGGGAGCTGCTCGCCACCGCTGTGGCCGCGGGGGTCACCGCGCTGCTGGCCTTCGCGGGTGTCCACAAGCTGGGGACCGCGGGTCTGCTCGTCCCGGTGGCGGCGGTGCTCGCGTACATCCTGCTGTCCCAGCCACGGGCAGCGGTGACGCTGGTGGTGGGGCTGGCCGTCGTCTGCGAGGGGCCGCAGTTCGGCATCCTGACCTTCACCTCGCATCTGTACGTCCAGGTCTACGGGGACATCTCGCTGCTGGACGTGCTCGTCGCGCTCACGCTGCTTGCCGTCGGCCTGGACGTGCTGCGCCATCGCCGCCCACTGCTGGTGCCGCGGGCACTGGCGCTCCCGCTGGCGATCCTCGCGCTCGCGATGGTCGCCGGGGTGCTCACCGGGTACTCCGCGGGCGCCAAGCTCCGCTTCGCGGTGGCTTCCGAGCACGTCCTCCTGTACCTGCTGTTGCTGCCGATCGCCGTGGCGAACCTCGACCTCGACCGCTCCGCGGTCACACGGCTGCTCGCGGGCGCGACGGCGCTCGCGATCGTCAAGGCGGCGCTCGGTCTGGCCGAGATCGCCGGCCACTACGGCGTCCCGATCGAAGGCGCCGTGACGCTGACCTACTTCGAACCGACCGCCAACTGGCTGATCATGATCGCCCTGCTCGGCATCTTCGCGGCGGTCCTGGCGCGCGCCCGACTGCCGTTGTGGGTGCTGCTCTCGAGCCCGCTGCTGATCGCCTGCCTGGCTCTCTCCTACAGGCGCTCCTTCTGGATCGGCGCGGTGCTCGGCCTGTTGCTGGTGCTCCTGCTGGGCACCTCACCTGCCGGCCGGCGGCTGCTGCTGCCCGCGTGCCTGGGGGTGGCGGGGGCGATCTGGCTGCTGGGGTCGATCAACTTCCAGTCGCAGCTGCCGCTCGCCAAGCGGGTCGCTTCGCTGGCCCCGTCGAAGCTCGAAGCGAACATCCAGGACCGCTACCGTCTGGACGAGCGCGCGAACGTGCTGGGCGCGATCCGCGAACACCCGCTCACCGGCCTTGGGGTGACGATCCCGTGGGCGGCGGACGTGCAGCCGCTCTCGGTCGAACACGAAGAAGGGCGCCAGTACGTGCACTTCGCGGCCCTGTGGTTCTGGCTGAAGCTCGGGGTGCTCGGGCTGTTCGCCTACGTGGGAGTGCTCCTCGGGAGCATGGCGCTCGCCTGGCAGGTGTGGCGGCGCAGCCGCGAGCCGCTGCTGAGCGCTTTCGGCCTTGCGTCGCTCTGCGGCCTGGCCGGCCTGGTCGCGATCGACACGACCGCGAGCTTCACCGGCGTGGACGCGCGCTTCACGGTGCTGCTGGGAGCGCAGGTGGGGCTGCTCGCGCTGCTGGCCAGGACGGCGGGGGATTCCTCCGCACTTGCTGTGCCCGGTCTGTGACGGGCCCAGCTGTGCCCGCAGGCGTGGGTGAGCTTCTGCGTGGCGAGCGCGGGCGCATCCCGGTCCCCTATGGTTATACTGATGGGTATGACCTATAAGGTGGGACCCAAGGGGCAGGTGGTTCTGCCCAAGCCGCTCAGGTACGAGCTGGGGATCGAGCCGGGGGACGATGTGCTCTTCGAGCGCGAGGGGGAGGGGATCCGGGTGTGGAAGGCGCCGGCGGGTGAGGACCTGTGGGGCTCGCTGCCACCGGCAGAGATCGATCCGCTCGAGACACTGATGGAGGACAAACGGGGCGAACGTGAGCGCGAGGATCGTCGGCTGGGGGAGTGGGGGCGCTGAAGGGCGTTCTGGATGCGTGGGTCGTGATGGCGGTGTTGAGGGCGGAGCCGGCGGCCAAGCGCGGGCGTGCGCTGATGGGCACGGGAGTGGGAATGTCATCGATCAACCTGGGCGAGGTGTACTACGCGCTGGTGCGGTCTCACGGGCGGGCGATCGCGGACGATCGAGCCGCGGCAGTACGGAGGGCGATCCGGGTGGAGGACCCGGATTGGCGGCTGGTGACGGCGGCGGCGCGGTTGAAGGCGGGTGGGGGGATCTCCTACGCAGATGCGTTCTGCGTCGCGACCGCGGAACGCCACGACGCCCCGCTGTACACGGGCGACCCGGAGATCCTTGCGCTCGACACCCCAGTGAAGAGGATCGACCTGCGCGCCTCATCGTCGCGCTGAACGGCCCCGCGGTGCACGCGAGGAGCTCCGTGTGCGCGAGCGCGCGGACTGCGAGCTCGTGGCCTCCGCGCGGGTCGGGGCGCTCCCCGGCGGGCGCCCGGCGCTTCACCGCCCCGACCTGGCGCTGATCGGCCCCGCCGGGCGAGTGCTCGCCGTGCGGGTGAACTACCCGGGTAGAGGCCGTCGGCCGGCCACGGCGCCGGCCGACGGGAAGGGCTCCAGGAAGGACCTCGCTCAAAGACGCTCGTTGGTCCGGTCTGCCACTGCTGCACCTTCGCTTTTTCACATCATCTAGCTCTTACCCTCGCATGGGAACCGGGGGGATTATTCTGCCGGTACTGGCACGATCCGCCTGGTACCAATATCGAACCTGGGCAGCCACTGCCGGGTAAGATCATACCGCCCCCGGGTAAAGCTACCAGTCCAAATATTTCTACTGAGTAGGTATAAGGGTTTGTGACCGTCATTAAAGTGTCGGTTGCTTCTTCTTCTTTGTCGGTTGCTCCTATAATGATTTCTTCTTCTTCTGCGGCTCCTCCTCCCTCCGCGATACTAAGTCCATTGCCACTCCATAATAATATTGCAATTAATCCACGTACTTTACCGGCTTTAGCACCCCCTACAGAGCATTTTGCTTCGCCTTTACTCTCGAATCTAGATTTTACTAATAATACACCGTTTGTCACTGCATTGTTTAATTCTGTGGATTCCGAGCTTGCTGTGCTTTCGGTTACACATGAATCCGTAGCGCCACCACATGTAACTGACCAGCCCGGTTCTCCTGCGCCGCTATTTAGGATCCGAGTTAAACTCTTGTTTTCGGTTGTGAATACTTCCGTATTCCATGGTAGGTTGGCGCCTTTGACGTTTGTCAGTTTTCCAGCTGTACAGGTCAGGAATCCTTTCAAAACTTTGCAGCCTTCTTTTTCTGGTGATGTTAGTTCAAATTTAGTTATTTTACCTTTATTTGGACCTTCAATGACGCCTACTCCAGTTCCCGGAATGCCGACATCGTTACATTCTACCTTCGTACCCGCGCCCGTGTCTTCGAGCTGCAACGAAAAGGCTAAGAGCCTGACCGTATCAGTTTTACCGGAGGCGATACCTAACGACTGCCATTTGCCGGTCCCAGAGGCTTCGATGCACTGATTGTCGCTATATTTGGTGAGACCTATACCTTCTAAACACAGTAACCATAACGGCGCTGCTGCAGCAGTCCCCGCCAGCGCCATGCCCATCAGGAGCACCGACGCGAGGCAGAGCCCCACGGTTCCCGTACGCATGATCGCGTATCGCATCATCATCAACTCCCTTGATCCCGGGTCAGATGAGACCCGTTAGTTTTTATTGCTCAGACGATCTACGTCCCCGCAGCGCGCGTGTCAAGGCGAGACCCCGAACCTCAGCAGCAGTGACGTCCAGCGGCCTGGGATTGTTTCCGACTTAGGGCTCTGCGGCGGGGCTCTGCGGCCCGACAGGACCGCAGAGGGGGTGGGTGGCGGCGGAGAGGGACCGCTTGCCGCGCGCTGCCGGCCAGGACGGCGTCCGCCGTCCCCGCGGACGCCCGCCGGCGCGACCAGGCCAGCTCGCCGAGCGCCTCGATCGAGTAGCTCCGCCGCCTTGACGCCCTCTACGGCTCCACCAGCGCGCTGAGCGCCTCGATCGAGTAGCGCTCCGCCGCCAGCTCACGCCCGCGGCGGGCGAGCTCCGGGGCGCCCTCGCGCAGTACGCGGATGAGCGCTCCCGCGAAGGCCTCCGGGCCGTCCGCGATCAGGCAGTGCTTGCCGTCGCGCACCGTGAGACCTGCCACGGCGCGCGGGGTCGCGATCACGGGCAGGCCGTAGGCGAGCGCCTCGATCAGCTTCAGCGGCGTGCCTCCTCCCTGCAGCAGCGGGACGACCGCGCAGCACGCGCGCGCATAGACGCCGCGCAGGTCCTCGACGAAGCCGAGCGTCTCCACCCGCGGGTCCTGCGGGTCCTCGCGTCCCTCCAGACCGGCCCCTACCAGCGCGAGCTGCGCGCCGGGCAGCTGCGCCCACACTCGCGGGAGCACCTCCCCGAGCAGGAAGCGCAGGCCGTTGCGGTTGGGCTCGTAGGCGAAGTTCGCCACGAAGATCGCGCGCTGTTCCTGTTGGAGTGGCTGCACGGGGGCGATCGCCGCCACGTCCACGACGTTGGGCACGTAGCGCAGGCGTGCCGTCGGGCGCAGCTCGCGCGCGGATGCCACGTCGGCCTCGCTGGCCATCCATGACTCGTGCGCGCGTTCCAGCAGGGCGCCCTCGAAGGCCCGCAGCGCGCGCGCGCTGCCCATCCCGTTGGCGCTACCCACCCGACCCGCGCCGCTGAGCTCGTGGCGGAAGCCGGACTCGAAGTTGTGGGCGTTGTAGATCACCGGGCGTGTGCGCCCCAGGCGGCGCAGCGCGGCGGCGGCTACTGGGCCGTCGGCGATCACGCGCCCGCGGCCGGGGGCGCGGGCGAGGCGGGCGGCTGCGGCGGCCAGCTCGGGGG
>JBOGYA010000039.1:0-14934 GCA_050696515.1 Solirubrobacteraceae bacterium | reverse complement strand
CCGGCACGGTGACGGTCAGGATCGGGGCCTGGACGCCCGGCAGGGTGTAGAAGCTCTGCAGGTCGGCGGGCGCCGCCCGCGGGTTGGGGAACTCCGGGGTGGTAGCCGTCGGATATGGAGTATCGACGCGGAAGTGAAAAGCGATCCGCTGACCGCCGTTGCCGGTCCCGACCACGGCTTGCACGGCGACGCGCTCGCCGGTGTCGAACGGGGTGTCGGGCACGAAGCTCGCACCGTCACCCTGCGAGTAGCCGTGCAGGCGGCCGGCGTGAGCGCCGCTGCGCCGGCCCACGACGGAGACCTCGCGGATCTCGCCCGCCGGCACGCCCAGAAAGCTGATTTGGGCGTGGGGATTGGCGGTATCCGTTTCCGGCGCGGGCGAGACGTCGAGGCCGGTGCCGGCCAGCGCGGCCGTGTGTTCGAGCGTGGCCGGCAGGCACGGGGGCGAGACGCCGCCGGGGCCTGTCGCGCTCGAGCCCGAGAACAGGTTCAGGCTGGGGGAGCTCAGCACGATCGCCGCCACGACCCATGCGAGCGCGGCGATCCCCAGGACGATGAGTACGTTGCGGCGCATGTGCTGATGGGAAAGAGAGGCCCGGCTCGCCGGCCTCCGGCCGACTGCGCCACCCTCTGATGACAGGGCAACCCATGCGCGCGCCGAGCGCCCGCGTGTGTCGAGCCGGAAGGGTGTCACATCCGGCGGCTAGGGTACTGCAGGTTGCCGGTCGGCTCGGCTCTCTCGCCAGCACGCCGCGCGTCGGGCCTTCAGAGGTTGCGCACGCGCCGTCCGATCTCGGTGTCGAACGGGTAGCACGCAGCAGCCCAGAACGCTGCGGCGGTCGCGTCGTCGTGCGCGACGAGGGCGGTGATGCGTCGTGCGCCGAGCGTGCGGAGGTGGTTCTCGCCAGCTCTGACGAGCTGGGTCGCGATGCCGCAGCGGCGGTGCTCCGGGTGGACGGCGAGGCGGTACAGGTTGCCGCGCCAGCCATCCCACGCGGCGATCAGCGCACCGACGATGGCGCTCTCGGCGTCGGCAATCAGCAGCGAGCCCGGCTGCTCGGCGACGAGGCGCCGCACGTCGCCAGGGTGGTCGATCGTCGTTGCGTACGCGCTCCGCGCGAGCGCCCACAGCTCGAACACAGCGGAAACGTCGGTACTGGATGCCGCACGGATCGTCAGGTGCGTCTTCAAGCGGGCATTATGGCGTGTCGTCTCGCTTCGAGCTCATCCCTGTCGTTCACGCGCGGCGGGGAGCCGGCGCTCGAGATTGGCGCGCACCTCCGGCCACTCCGTGTCGATCACGCTGAAGTAAGCAGAGTCGCGCACCCCGACGCCCGGGATCAGCATGTGCTTGCGAAAGACACCCTCGAACTGGGCCGGCAGCGCAACCAACGCGGCGCGCGAGCGCTCGTTGCGAGCATCGGTCTTGAACTCCACCCGCATGCACCCGAGCCGCTCGAACGCATGCTCCAGCATCAGCAGCTTCGCCTCGATGTTCGCGCCCGTACGCCACACGGCCGGCCTGAGCCATGTCCAGCCGATCTCCACGCCCCTGTGGGCCTCGCGCACGTTCAGGTAGCGCGTGCTGCCGATCGGCTCGCCACTGGCGCGATCGACCGTGGCGAATGTGCCCTCTCGGCCTGCCTCGGACTCGGCGAGGCTGGCCTGGAACCACGCGGAGAAATACTCACGGCTCTCGTTGATGGGCGCCAGCCAACTCCATATCTCCGAGTGTTGTGACGCCGCGAACAGGCCCTCCTCGTGACGAGCCGCCAACGGCTCCAACACGACAACCTCGCCCTCGAGACGTGTTGTCAGCTCATCCCACATCGCGCCTGGGAGGCTACACCTCGACTCGGAGATCCCCGTGGTGAAGGGCCAGAAGATCGTCGCGGTCAGCGACCGGCAAGGTCCTCGAGGCATAAACCCACAAACTAAAAGGATGATCCACTAGTTACAACAGGACTCCAGTCGCACAAGTGCCAATGGCGGTGGATAAATCAAAATAATAGGGGGTCCTCGTCAACGAGGACCCCCTTTCCAACTCGACGCCTGCCGGTTAGTAGCTGATACTGCCTGCCGTCGAGCCCGTGACGCTGAACGTGAGCAATGGCCCAACGAAGGAGGTGACCACCTCGGGGTACGTCCCAGTCAAGACCCCGCTTGCACCTGCAAAACGTCCGGTGCCACCGGTGATCGGCTGTTCCACGTTGACATCGCTGCTGACCAAGAATCCTTCAGGGCCAGCGGTTACCGTGCCTTTTGATTCTCCGAACAGCTTGTCGCCGTTGGCGGCTGTGATGACAAACGAGTCGCCATAGTTAAAGGAGCCGAATTCGTTGAAAGAGAACGATCCGTTGCCTTCGATCGTGCCCTTCCCGAAGTGGGAACCGGTAATTGTCCCTTCATAGTGGCTGGTGGACGTTTCCAGGTTGGAGACGCTGGTCATCGAAACAGTGACCTTAAATGGCCGGCCGGCGCCCTTGGACTTCGCTAGCGCACTGGCCGGGGTGAGGACGGCGATTGCGAGAATCAGGCTTGCGAACATGATTGCTCTGCGCATAATCCACTTCCTTTCTTGGCCTCACGCGAGGCCAGTAGCTTCGGTGAGACCGGAAAAGCCGGTGTCAAAGTAAATATTAGACCGGCCCGACCAGTTTCAATGCTTTAGGACGATCCTACAACCTTACAATAAGCGACCCAAACCGTCAAGAACCGTGTCTGGCCGCTGAGCGTCATACCCGTCGGTTGCGGGAGCTGACCGCCCAGCAGCAGAAGCTCGTCCAGCTCTTCAACAACGGAGGCGTCTCCGAAGAGGTGCTCAAGGCCAACAGTCTGATAGTGGTTGCTCTTTTCGGTCGCTCCCCGTACTGCTAGCAGGCCACGACGATGAAAAAGGCCGAGTCGGCGGGAGTGCCGGGCGTGGTTCCGTACGTCGCCACCAGTGCAGTCTCCCCGGAGGGATAGGCGGGAGTGCCGGGCCCTCCACCCGGACTGCCCGGCCCTCCAACCCCACCGACACCGCTGCCACCGGGCTTTGCGAGCGCAGCCTCCGCACTGCCTTTCGCGGATTCAGGTATGTACCCACCAGGCCACATTCCGGGAAGATCGGCCTCAGTAACCTCTACTGCGCACCCGCTGACTTCCCGCCCAAAGTCAACCTCATACACCCCAACGCCAAAACGTGCCGCCTTCACGCCAGCACTCGACGTCACGACAGTGCCTCCGGAGCTGATTTGCGCCCACAGTGTCCCGGCCGTGGCCATCCTAAGCTTGCTCAGGACACGCGGATTGATCTGGCCCACGGAGTTCAGCAGATAGTGCTTTGCCGCGAGCGCGCCGCCGCTCATGGCGAACAGTAGCGCGAACGTGGCCACCACGTTGGCATAGTTCAAGTGCTTACGCATGGCGCCTCCTCTTGGTTTCGCCGTAAACGACGGCTCAGCTGGCTGGGAATCGGATCGGCCTATCGCCTAATTCCGCGATTGCATGCGACCCCCAAAACGTCCAGTTCTTGACATTAGTCAGCAAACAGCACCACCGCCCCGGAGTTGCGGCCGACGTGGACTTTGACTTCCACCCTCGCCGGGCAAGTAGCTCGTGTCGCCAGCAACTCAGCGGCCAGGTAGATCGAGAACTGTGTCGATCAGCTCACGCATTGGGAAGTTGTCGCCCTGGAAACTGCGCTGCGAGGCGTGGACGAGCGCTCTCGCGTCCAGGTGCTCCCAGGCGAGCGTGTGCCCAGCGTCGAGGGCGAGTTGGCGCAGGAACGCGCGCTGTGCGCGCCCGTTGCCCTCTATATGCGTCTCCCCCCAGGATACCGTGGCTCCTTGAGCCGGCTGCCGACCCCGCCCGACGAAGGCCGTTCGGTGCCGCGCCTGTCAGCGCCGCGGCCGGCCCTGCGCTTCGACGGCGGCTGCCAGCTCGACCAGCTTGACGCCGAGTGCGTCTGCGATCGCGCGTACCGTCGCCCACGCTGGTGCGCTCTGCGCCAGCTCCAGCCGGTTGATCGTCCCGTAGGTGGTGCCCGCTCGGTAGACGAGGGCTTCTTGGGAGAGTCCGCGCGCTTCGCGTAGTTGGCGCACGGCTGCGCCGAGCGCGGGGTCCGGCGGCATCTTCGGCGGCATGGGCTGGCAGTCCGGGGGCGCCCTTCGCGGGACGTGTGCCCCCAGCGCCAGCGGATGCTGGACCCCGACCACGAGGCGTTCGTCGAGTGGTTCGTCGCCTCTCCGGACTTTGCCCCCGGACCACGAGATCGAGGTTTGGCGCACGGTGCCCACGGTCGATGGGACATAAAGCTCGCGACATGGCGGACCTTGCGTCTCCGAAGTGGCACCGCCAAAGGAGCGTCACCGCTCTCTCTGCAGAACTACGGCACAATAACTCCGCTACTGCAGAATGGTGAACGGCAGTATAACCGTTGCTGAGTGCTCGTTGTGGTCGTGTGCGATAAGCACTGCCTCGTAGGTCCCGGGCTTTAGGGCGCAACGAGCGAGGTGTCCGTCGAACGGCAAGCTGTTAATGCCCCTCGGCTCTGGGGTGTTCTCGAGGACTCCGAGGGTAAGCCTGCGGGTACACCGCTTGGCTTTCTGCGCGACCCCAATGCGAGCCGAGGCGCAGCGCCGCCCACGGCGCACACCGGGCTCTCGGCGGACAATCGTGATCTGAAGCCGGGCGGGTGCAGAGAGTACGAAGCGGATGTGCGTCATATACCTCACACGACGCGAGGTCCCGCTCCGTCGCCCTGAGACGCGCAACCGAACGTTGGAAAGGCTTGCGTCGGCGATCATGAGTCGACTGGCGAGCGTGTCAGCCTGCACGATGGGCAGTTCGCCGCTGGACTTGGTCCACACTGCGACGGCGTCGCCTTGTGCATCGAGGGCGACGCGGGGGCCAGATGCGCCTGCCGCGGAGAGGTCGACGGGTACTTGCCACGCGCTGGCGCCGGGCGATCTGAGGGCAGCCTGGATGATCCGTCGTCCGGCCGGGCCGTTCGAGTCCCACACCGCGACCACATCACCCTGGGCATTCATCGCCACCCGGGGTTCGGCCGGCGGCGGACCAGGTGCGCGGTCGCAGCCCGTGCCAGAGCATTCCGGCGCTCGTTCTCGACTCGTGGTGGCGAGCTTCGCGGGTGCCTGCCAAGCGCCCACATCGATCGAGCCGAAAACCGCCTGAACATTGATTTCTTCCGGCGTCGAGACTTCCCAGACTGCGATGGCCTGCCCCTGCCCGTCCACCGCGAGTCCGGGGTGAACCGCCCATCCGCCGCTGGCCGATAGCTGGACGGGTGGCCGCCAACCTCCACCGCTCCCGGGTCGCGTGGCGCTCACCACCGTCATTCCAGAGTGTCCCCAGCGATCCCAGACAGCGACCGCATCGCCCCGCGCATCGAGCGCGACCTGAAGCGCTTCTCCAATTTCTTCCCCTGCGCCAGAGACGATCACCGGCGCCTGCCAGCCGCCACCAGCCACAGAACCAGAGCCGGTCACGGCCTGCACAAACGATGGGGCGCGCCAGGCGACGATCGCATCGCCCCGTTCGTCCATCGCGACCTGAGGGTAGGACGCGGAGCTACCTTCTGGAGAGAGTTGCACCGCCGGTCCCCACACGCCAGCTGACGCTGGCTTGACTGCCGCATGCAGCACCCAGTCAGGGCCCTTGTATTCAGTCCACACCGCTACGGCGTCGCCCTGCCCGTCGATGGCGATCTGCGGTTCATTGGCCCATGTGCTGGTGTCCGACACGTCCACGGGCGCCTGCCAGACGCCACTCCCCGATCGCTTTGTTGCAGCCCAGAGGCCACCAATGGAACTCCATACCGCCACCGCGTCGCCCTTCGCGTTGAGTGCTACGCGCGGGTGGGTCCCCACAGACGGCAAGCTCATTGGCTCATCCCACAAGCCATCCATCCCGAGCCTGAAAGAGGTCTCGATACTGTCATGGCCCCAATTCCACACCATCACCGCGTTGCCCCCTGCGTCCATCGCCACATCGGGTTCCCATCCACCAGGTGGGCCGAGATTGACAGGTTCAAGCCACGCTGGCGCTGCACAGGCCGCAGCAGCCCAAACCAGCACAAACACCAGACACGCCGTGCACATCACAGGCGCTCTTGCCACGACTGTCCGCGACACGAGCACGACTATAACCGATTAAGTCGATCTGAATCCTAGCCTTTTGTATCAAGCGTCCACGTCAATCTCGGGACGCCCAATGCCAGGCGCCCACTGCGACAGGATGCAACGTAGCTCTTGAAGATGGCTTCAGGCTGCGGCAACGACGACGGTGCAACCGTTGCCCTCGAAGGACTCCAGGGCGTTGCGCCGGGCGCGCTTGCCGATCAGCTGTGGCTCCTGGCCGATGGGCGCAATGTCGATCGCCAGCTCGATCCCGAGCGCGTCGGAGAGGCGTAGGAGCGTGGGGAAGGTGGGGTTGTGCTCGCCGCTCTCTAGACGCGCGATGGCCGGCTGGGTCATCTGGAGGCGCTTGGCGAGCGCGGTCTGACTGAGGCCATGCTCGGCGCGGTAGGCGATGACCTTCACGGCGACCGCGCGGGCGAGCGCGGCGCGCTCCCATTCGCGGCGGTACTCGGGGTCGGCATCGAGGTGCTCGGCGAGCACCTCCTCGTGGGTGGGTAGGTCGGATAGCTTCATCGTGGTTCTCGATCCCGCCCGACTATACCAAACTTGTGATAGCTCGTGGGGTTATGGCTCGATCTCGGCGAGCCTGGTCTTCGCGGTTGCCACGGCGCGCTCGAAGCCGGCCTTGTCCTTCTGCGCCTCGGGCGCGACCGCGGCGATGAGGAAGACATTGCCGATGCGCTGGTAGATGCACCGCCAGGGGCTGCGGCCGGCGCGTGGTCTCAGCTCGCGCAGCGCGCCTCCGGGATCGCCCATGACCTTGCTGGAGTGCGGGAACGCGAGGAGCGGGCCGAGCGCGGCGAGCTTGTCGACGGCGTTGTCGACCGCCCGCTGCTCGTGCGCAGGAACAGCGTCGGCCTCCACCTTGGCCTTGGGGTGATAGCGGACGACCCAGGCGCCACCCGGCGCAGCCTGCGGCCGTCGATCACCGTTGGCTGCCCCTTTGCGCTTGGTCATCGGGTTCTACGCGGCCGGCCCTGTGCTTCGACAGCGGCCGCCAGCTCGACCAAGGAGACGCCGAGCGCGTCGGCGATGGCGCGCACTGTCGCCCAGCCGGGGTTCGATTGGGCGAGCTCGATCTTGGCGAGCGTCGTGTAGGACACGCCGGCTTGGTGCGCGACGGCCTCCTGCGAGAGGCCGCGCTCGGTGCGGAGGCGCCGCAGGACGGCGGCGAGCGTGGTGTCGATCGGGGGCACGGGTGGTCAGCCTATGGACCGTCCAGCCTATGGGCAATGGTCTTGACATACCAGCGTACAAGCTATAGTGCGTGCCCGAACGCTGAAGCCAGGGCGTCCCTCCCCGCGGTATCTGCTGCGCGGCCTCGCGCGCTGCCGCCGCTGCCACGCAAAGATGCAGGGCGCCACCGGAGGCCGCGAGCTGAAGGCCCGCTACTACTGCTCGACGCGGCGAGCCGACCGCTCCTGCGACCAGCCGATCGCGCACGCCGAGCAGATCGAGAGCCAGCTCGTGAACTTCATCACCGGGTTCACACCCGGCGCCGCGATCCGCGAGGAGATCCTGCGCCGCCTCTCAAACGACACCGCACCAAAGACCAGCGAGACCGCGACACGCCGCAACGCCCTGGAAGAGCGCCTGCGGCGCATGCGCGACCTCTACGAACTCGGCGACCTGGAGCGCCCCGAGTACATCGCCCGCCGCGACGCCATCCACGCCGAGCTGACTGCGCTCGCACCCCAGCCGATCCCCGATCTCGACCACGCCCAGCAGGTCCTCGAAGACTTCAGTGTTCTTGGAGAAGGAGAAAGACCCCGACGCCAAGCGCCGGTTCCTCAGCCTCATCTTCGAGGGCGTCTGGCTCGACGCAGACCGCGTCGTAGCCGTCCAGCCCAAGCCCCCGTTCCTCCCCTTCTTCGAGGACCAGCGCGAGAAGCCAGCGGCAGCGGCGGGCGTAAAGTACGGGAGCGACGGGGGTCAAACCCTCGATTGTTGCCTCACCGGCCGCCGTCTCGCCAGTTGTCCCACGGATCGAGATCCGGTTGTAGCCGGCATTGCCGCCCGTCGAGTGTTACGGCGGCGGGTACAGGCGACCTCGATGACGAGCCTTTCCAAGGAGGAGCTTGGCCTTGGCCTCGGTTTGGCCGCGTGCGAGTCCACGAAAGTCGATGAATCCGTGAGCCGGGCTGTCGTCGAGAGGCTGCTCGTAGCTGCGTAGCCCCGCGTCGGTAGCCTGGGCAACGCTCACGCCCCACGTTCCCACCGACTCGCGTTGGAGGACCTGGGTGTGATGCGCGAAGGCCCCTTCTGGAGTTGTCTTGCTTCCAAGGGCGATGGACAACATGCCCTCGTCCTTCTTGGTGGGCTTGAACGCCTGGCTGGATGGCACTCCATCCGCGATCCAGGAGGGATGGACCTGCCGGTATAGAGCTTCGTCGGGGTTCGTCAGCGGTTGTTCCGCCCGCTCCGTCTCGCTCGCATCGGCCAAATCGTCGGTCACGACACCTGCAACAGTTGGGCTATCTGTGTCGGGTCATCTGCGGCCAACTCCGGCTCCTCGGTATCCCCGGAGGCAAGATTGACCGACACTGCATAGAGCTTGTCGTCTGGCTCGAAGGTGACGCTGATCTCATGCTCGCCCACTGTCCACTCTGCCTGCACGCCGCCCTCTGGCGTGGCGAAGACGCGCGGGCGTGGCACCTCGAAGGTCAGCAAGTCGGCCAGTATGCGACGCGCACGATCGAGCACACGCGCATCGGGACGCACCCCTTCTCCGTCGAGCCATCCGGCGTTCAGCGAGGCCAGTTCATCCAGACGATCGTCGAGGTTCACGAGATCCTCGGGGTCATCGAGGACACTGACGTCCTGGATCGAGTCGAAGCGGATCAGCCGCCGCTCGGAGTCGAATACGCCAACACCAGACACTCGCACCGGCGGCCCCTCGCCGTTCGGTTCGAGCACCTTCTTGACGGGACCAAAGGTGACCTCATCGAGCGGCGCGGGGACCGGCGTAGTTGGTCCCGTCCGCAGGCGTATGCGGCAGCTCATCCCATTGCCATCGACCTCGGAGATCCAGCCAATCCCCTGCAACTCCTCCTGGTAGGTTCGCCTCTTGCTGAGAAGCAGCATTCGCCGTGTATCCACCGTGTATCGCGGACCGCTCGTAGCGGAGCCACGTCGCAGCTCAATCGCCTCGTCTGGCCTGAGCGTCTGACCGAAGCGGTTGAACAGCACCAATGCCTCCGATGGGAACTCGTTTGGCGGTGGCTGGCCGCTCTCAGCCGCAGCCACGGCGTCCTCGATGGCGTCGCGGGCGCGCGTAAAGTCGTCGTCAACGGCGATCAGAGCCCCTGGGGTGGCAACACGCTCCAAGACCGGCACGGCGCTCCCGTCCTCCACGGTTCGTAGTCTTAGCTGGAGGCGATCGACGAACCCACGCGGCACGCGCTGACGCTCGGGGTGCTCGCGCAGGAACTGTGCACGAGCCACGCCGAGCACAAGCTCGCGGTACTGCGCAAGCTCGACAAGCGTCTCGACCGGCATCCCCTGGCCGTCGAACCGACCGCCAGTCAGACGCAGGCGAGCAAAGGGGGCTCGATCCATCATGACCCCATTATGCAGTTCGCCGGGGATGCAAGCCGAGCTGCACGGGCCCTCTCGCCCGCGACCACCGCGTGCCAGGCAGCCGGGAACCAAGGCCATCGCCTCGAATACGCGCGACGTCCTCTACGGGGGCTGATGCGCGCGACGCTCGACGCTCGACGTAGCAAACCGTCCAACGGACCCAGCGATGAAGTCGGCATCGGGCTCAACCGCGATCCACTGTCGGCTCAGCTCCTCGGTTACCGCCCCCGTTGTGTTGCTGCCTGCGAAGGGGTCGAGCACGAGGTCCCCCTCGTCGGTAAGGAACCGTACGAAGAACTCGGCGAGTTCGGTCGGCATCCGAGCGGGATGCATTCGCAGCCCGGACTCCTTGCAGTACTGGCGGTAGGCGTCAGTCGAGATGGTGTTGCTGATCGTCAGCACGTTTGGCGGTATCGCGCCCCCGTGGTCCGTGAGGAATGACGTCTGCCCGATGTTGTGCTGCGACGGGAGCGACGGGACTCGAACCCGCGGCCTCCGGCGTGACAGGCCGGCGCTCTAACCAACTGAGCTACGCCCCCGCGTGGAGGAACGCGGGAGGAGGCCCGCGACTCGACGCGAAGCTCACAGTACCAAGCCTCGCCGGGGATGCCACCCGCGCCCCGTGAACCCCGACGACCCCAAACTGGCCGTGCAGCCAGGGATCGGGTAGGCTACCGCCATGACGCTCGTCGGCCCGCCGCCCCCGAAGCCGCTCAATCCGTTCGCGGTCGCGGTGGACGACGTGCGCAAAGCGCGCGCGAACAGGGTGCCGTACCCGCCGGGGGAGACGAGCTTCAGCATGGCGCGTACGCGGCGCTTTGCGCGAGAGCCGCTCGGGTTGCTGCTGGAGTGCTACGAGCGCTACGGGCCGGTGTTCACGATCAAAGTGCTGCACGGCAACGTCGTGTTCATGCTCGGGCCACAGGCGAACCACTACATGACCGTGTCACACGCGCACAACTTCACGTGGCGGGAGTCGCACTTCCGCGACCTGATCGGCCTACTGGGCGACGGGCTGCTCACGATCGACGGGGAGTTCCACCGCCGCTCGCGCCAGGTCATGCTGCCGGCCTTCCACCGCGAGCGGATCGCGGCCACGATCGGGGTGATGACCCAGGAGACCGAGCGCTCCCTGGAGCAGCTCACGCCAGGGGCGCGAGTGGACCTCTACACATGGACGCGGCGGCTGGCGATGCGGATCGCGATGCGGGCGTTGTTCGGACTGCACCCCGACGAGGAGCCCGCGAGAGGCACCGACGCCGCGGGCCTGTTCGAGCAAGCACTGTCCTTCTACGCCACCGAATACACGGCCCGCTTCCTGCGCGGCCCGCTCACCCCGTACGCGCGTCTGCGGCGCGCGGCGGGGGAGTTGGACAGGGTCATCTACGCGGAGATCGCGCGCCGCCGCGCGACGGGAGCGCGGGGGGAGGACGTGCTCAGCCTGCTACTGGACGCAAGTGACGAGGACGGGAGCGCACTCACCGACCGGCAGGTGCGCGACGAGGTGATGACGCTGATGTTCGCGGGCCACGACACGACGACCTCGACGGTCACGTTCATGTTCCACGAGCTCGCCCGACACCCCGAGATCGCGGAGCGCCTGGTGGCCGAGCAGCGCGAGCGGCTGCACGGGAGGCACCCTACGGCACAGCAGTTGATGGGGGACGAGCTCCCGGAGTTGGAGGCGGTCCTCGAGGAGACCCTGCGGATGTACCCGCCCGCGTGGATCGGCCCGCGGCGCTCGGTGGAGCCGTTCGTGTTCGAGGGCATCGAGGTCCCGGGGAGCGCGTACGTGAACTACTGCTCGTGGGCTTCCCACCGCCTCCCCGACGTGTGGGCCGAACCGGAGCGGTTCCGCCCCGAGCGCTTCGGCCCGCAGGAGCGCGGGGAGATCCCGAAGAGCGCGTACATCCCCTTCGGGGGCGGCTCGCGGACGTGCATCGGGATGCGCTTCGGGCAGCTGGAGATCCGCACGATCGCGACCCTGATCCTCAGCCGCTTCCAGCTGGAGGAGCCGGAGGACTTCGCGTTGACGATCCGCCAGATGCCCACGATCAGCCCTGCCAAAGGCCTGCCGGTGATCGTGCGCGAGCGCCCCCCGGTGCACGCGGCCGCGGCGGCGTGAGCGCGGTTCGGCGCTCGCGGACACTCCCCACCCACGGAACGCTCGGCCGGCGCTCGTGCGCAACGGGCTCAGCGCAGCTGCGCCCAGATCCGCACGAAATAGCTGGGACCCCCAGCCCTCCCCGAACACGCCGCGCCCGCGGGCGCGGAACCAGCGAGGTCGAAGCTCTGCAGGTAGACGTGGGGAGCGGAGAGCAGGGTGAGCTTGAGCGCCCCCGCGAACGGGATCCCCTGCGGCTGGGCGACGAGCCGGCCGCCCTCGGCGGAGAGCAGCACATCGATGGAGGCGCTCGCCCCGAAGAGGCTCCCGCTGACGCGCGCCTCCACCCCGCCGGAGACATTCCCAAGGGGCTGCACCGCGGTGCTCCCGGGCAGCGCGGCGCGCAGGGCGGCCTGCGCGATGGAGCCCTCGATGTAGAGCTCCGAGCCGCGCTTGCGCAAGAGCACACCGTGCAGCGCAAACGCTTCCAGCCCCATCTCCTGAGCGCTTACGTCGAGCCTGTCGACCCCCCGCGCCTGCCAGAGCAGCACACTCGCCTGGGAGAGGCTCATGCTGACGTGAGTCGCGCGCGCGGACATGGACTGCGCATGGCCCCACAGCAGCTCGATCGCCGGAAACGCGCTGACAGACACGCTCCGCACAACCCCATAGCGCCCGAGCCGATCGCGCACACGCTGGGCGGCGAGCCCGGGTAGCAGCAGTTGCGCGAGCCCGAGCACGACCACGATCCCACCGGCGCCGAGGAGCGCAATCCGGGTGGTCCTGCGGCGGGCGAGGAGCATGTGCCACAGCTTGGCAGGGAAATCGAGGCGCGGGGGCGCTAGCCTTGGGGTCCATCGACACCCCGAGCAGGGCCGGGGCGCGTAGCTCAGCTGGCCAGAGCACCTCGTTTACACCGAGGGGGTCGCCCGTTCGAGTCGGGCCGCGCCCATCGCGAAGTGCCGGCAGAATCGCTGGTCCGCACGCTGTGCTCGAGAGGGTGCCGCCCTCCCTGCCGTCAGCGCCGTCACGTCAACCCGCCCCCGTCCGCACGCGATCCCATCCCCATGAGCGACTCTCCTGTGCGCATCGCCGTGATCGGCGCCGGTCCCGCGGGCTTCTACGCGGCCGGGCACCTGCTGAAGGACTCCGCGGGGCGCGTCGAGGTGGACATGCTCGAGCGCCTGCCTACTCCCTGGGGGCTTGTGCGCTCCGGTGTGGCGCCCGACCACCCCAAGATCAAGTCGGTCACGCGCGTCTACGAGAAGACGGCCGCGCACCCCCGCTTCCGCTACTTCGGCAACGTCGAGCTCGGCCGCCACGTCAGCCGCGAGGAGCTGCGCGCGCACTACCACGCGATCGTCTACGCCACCGGCTCGCCCGCCGATCGGCCGCTGGGGATCCCCGGCGAGGAGCTCCCCGGGAGCTGGGCCGCCACCGACTTCGTGGGCTGGTACAACGGCCACCCCGACCACCCCGACCTCGAGTTCGACCTCGCGTGCGAACGCGCCGTCGTGATCGGCAACGGCAACGTCGCTCTGGACGTCGCCCGGATGCTGCTCGTCCCCCACGAGGACCTCGCGCGCACCGACATCGCCGACCACGCCCTCAACGCCCTGGAGCGCTCCGCGATCCGCGAGGTGCTCGTCGCCGGCCGCCGCGGGCCCGCGCAGGCCGCCTTCACCAACCCCGAGCTGCTCGAGCTCGAGGAGCTCACGGGCGCCGAGGTGGTCGTCGACCCCGCCGAGCTCGACCGTGCCCTCGCGGTCCCCGACCCCACCATCGGCCGGACCGCCGAGGTCAACGTGCGCATCCTGCGCGACTACGCCGCGCGCGCGGCGTCGGAGGAGAGTGGGAGCGACGCCGGCGGGGAGTCCGGAACTGCCGTGCGGGAGGCACACGAGAGCACCGGTGGGGAGGCCGCGGGGACCGGCGGTAGTCGTACCGCTGAAGGCCCGGTTACGCGCGCGCGTGCGCGGCGGCGGATCGTCCTGCGCTTCCTGCTCTCCCCCCTGGAGCTCCTTCCAGGCGAGGACGGCCGCGTGGGCGCCGTGCGCCTCGTGCGCAACGAGCTCGTCGCCGCGCCCGATGGGCGGCTGCGCGCCCAGCCCACAGGCGAGCTGGAGACGATCTCCGCCGGCCTTGTGCTGCGCGCGATCGGCTACCGCGGCGTCGCGCTCCCCGGGGTGCCCTTCGACGAGCGTGGCGCCGTGATCCACAACGAGCGCGGGCGCGTGCTCGGGGCCGAGGGCCCGCTGCGCGGGGAGTACGCCGTGGGTTGGATCAAGCGCGGTCCCACCGGGGTGATCGGGACCAACAAGAAGGACGCGCAGGAGACGGTGGACGCGATCTTCGAAGACCTCGCCGCGGGGCTCCTGCCCGATCCTCCCGCCCCCGACCCCGAAGAGCTGCAGCAGACGCTGCGCGTGCGCCAGCCCGAGCTCGTGACCTACGCCGGCTGGTCGGAGATCGACCGCCACGAGCGCTCGCGCGGCGAGCCCGCGGGGCGCCCCCGCGTGAAGCTCACCAGCATCGAGGAGATGCTGCGCGTGGCCGCCGACGAGCGCCCCGAGCGCTGAGCCGCCGCTCGCCCGCCGCGCAGGCGCCGCCGCACCCGCTGCACACGCCCGTCGCGTCCACTGGGGGCCACGACGGGTGACGCCGACCCCACTCCGGCCTGGCGCTTGGCTCCTCCTCGTGTGGCCGGGCACGCCGCGATCGCCGCCCAGGAGGTAGTTGTTGCCACCTTATTCGAACTCCCTTTATAGGGGCAGATTCGTAGATGTCAAATAAACGCTTGTTCGAAGAAGTTCGTTCAAAGTGAACCGTGGCGGTAAATAGAGCGAAAACCCGACAGCGAAGCACTCCAACTAGCCGCAGGGCATTCGAACAAGGGAGCGACCTGCATGTTTTCGAAACCTCATCAGGAGGCCCTCGGGCGCCTCCATGCCCGTCGTCGTGGCCTCGCGGCAATGTCCGCGGCGTTGATTGCGTCGCTCGCCGCGATGCCCACCGCATCCGCGCTGGCGAGCGCGGGCCAGTCCGGTGCCGGCTCCTCGGACTCCGCTGCGGCTGCGAGCGCTCAGGGGCGTTCCACCGCATCCGTGT
>JBOGYA010000038.1:0-15136 GCA_050696515.1 Solirubrobacteraceae bacterium | reverse complement strand
GCCGACGTCGGGTCCAAACGAGCTCGTCGTCGGCCTCTACGCGGACTCTGGCTTCGACGACGCCCTGATGGCCCGGATGGGCTTCAACGGACGGGTGAACGCCTCGCCCACGGAAGACATGGAGCTCGTCGCCGAGGACGCGCTGACCGGCGCCACCGGAGCGACTCCCAGCACAAGCGTGCAGACCGGCGCCTCTACGGTCTGGCTCCTAGCGACGGTGGTCCTCAAGCCCGCGCCCGCCGCCGAACCCCCGGCGGCGCCCGGCGTAGTGCTCGGGCCCTTGGTGGCGACGCCGGCGAACCGGAGCGCGACCGTCGCCTGGAAGGCGCCGCCGAACGGGGGCAGCCCGATCGCGACGTACACCGTCACGCCCTACGCGGGCTCGCGGCGTCTGAAGCCAAGGACGGTCTCGGGCACGAGCGCCGTGATCGGCGGCCTGCGCAACGGCGTCCGCTACCGCTTCAGGGTGGCCGCCAGAAACGTGCTCGGCGCCGGGCCGACATCTTCGTTCACGAACGCGGTCAAGCCCTCGGCGGCGCTGGTGTGGGCCTTCTGGTGCACTCTGCTGCCGATGGAAGCGATGCATGTCGGAGCCCTCGACATCTACACGCCGTGGGCCGGCGAGGTGCTGCGGCGGGTCCACTAACCTGGCTGTATGGCCTACACGACCCTGGAAGCGAGGCAGAACCTCCTCGACCGCGTCGAGGGAGCAGCCGAGCAGCTGGGGATCGCGCTGGCCTACCTGGGCGAGGCGTACGAGCATCTGGACGACAACGCCGCGGAGCGTCTCGAAGACGAGCTGTTTCGGCCCGTTCGGAAGGCCTATGGCCTGGCGAAACGCGACTACGCCATGTTCGCCGTGCGTCACGGACTGCCCCCGCGCGCGCCCGAACCCAAGCAGCCGCAGGTTTTGCCGAGCGACGCGAAGAGCGCGATCGACAGCGCGCTCGAAGCGGTCGGTGAGGCGGATGGCATCCTCGCCGAGCTCCAGGACTCGATGCTGCCGGTCGAGGTCGGCGACGCGGAGCTGAGAGCGGCGCTCGCGCAGGTGCGCCGGCTGCTCGGCGGCCTCCCCGAGCAAGCCCGCCAGCTCGTGCGCACGCTCGGGCGCTAGCGGTTGGAGACGTTCACGCCGTCTGAGCGCGCGAGAACCGCCGCGCGGATGTTGCGGGGCTTGCGCGAACGCCGCCAACCCGTTCCCTTCCCCATTTTAGTTCGAGAGTGTGGGAGCATTGCGGCCGCTGTGGGATGGTTCCGGACAAGGGGAGCGAGGGCCGGATGCGCCGGCCTGTGCGCCGCGCTGGCGCTTGGCGTGGGCGCGTGTGGCGGCGGTGGGAAGACCGCCACCGTCGCGATCGGCGGCTGGGGAGGGGTTTTCGACGAAGCCACCCAGAAGGCTTACCTGAACGAGTTCGACGCCGCCAACCACCTCGCCTCGCGATTCGTCGACGCCCCCGGGGAGCAGCTTGCACAGGTCGAAGCGCAGAGCACCGCACACAAAGACGCATGGGACGTCGTCGACTCGCTGGGGGCGGGTTCCGCCTACGCAGCGTACGCCAAAGGCCAACTGCTGAAACTCCCCGCGCCGCTCGAGGAACGCCTCAAGCGGGAGCTGGGTGCGGCGAACGTCACTCCCTTCGGTATCGCGCACGGCTCCCACGCCGAGGTGATCGTCTGCAACATGGCCAAGATGACGAGCTGCCCGGCGACGATGACGTTGTTCTACGAACCCAAGACGTACCCCCAGCCGCGGCTGTACCCCGGCATCGAGCCGATCGCGGCGATCACCACGGCGGAGGTCGCGGAGGGATGGCAGCTCTCCTGGACCCCCACCAACCCGATCGACCCGCCGTCGGTCTTCGAACAGCTCTACAAAATCAGGTCGCAGATCAAGGCGTACTGGTACTCCGGCGCTCAGCAGCTGCAGCAGATGCGCAGCGGCGAGGCGGACCTGGGGCTGATGTGGAGCGACGTCGCCTACCAGCTCGTCGCCGAAGGGATGCACCTGCAGATCAACTGGTCGGGCGGCGCCTACGAACCGAGCTACTGGGCGGTGCTCAAGAACGCTCCCGACCCCCAGGACGGGCTCAAGCTGCTCTCCTGGATCGCTAGCCACCCGCGCGCCGAGACCGCCTGGGCGAAGCTCGTCCACGACTCGGTCCCCAACCCGATAGCGCTCAGCGAGCTGCCCAAGTCGATCGCGCTGCAGCTGGCGGACAATCCGGTGAACTTGGCGAAGTTGGCGGTGCCCAACTTCAAATGGTATGCCGAATACAGCCCCAGCCTAGACGCCGAATACAAGAGCTTCGTGGGCGGATAGGGGTGCTCGGCGTGCTCAGCACAGAGCCAGGGGCCTCACCCAGGAGCCGGTGGCGCCGCTGATCTTCAGTGGCAGGCACGCGAACGCGAACTCGTAGACCCGATCGCGCGCGAGCTCCTCGAGGTACACCATCTCCAGGATGAACACCCCCCGCTCGATCAAAGCCTCCAGGTGGACCGGGTGGGGGCTCTCGGGGTCTGGGGAGGGCAGGCACTCGAGCGACTCGGTGTCCCCCGCCAGCGCGACCACCCCAGCGTCCATCAACATGTTTGCGGCCTGCAGGTTGATCCCGGCGTCCGCGTACTCCGCGAGCCGCTCCCGGTCGGGCCACGCCGAGAGGTAGCCGGTGCGGATCAGGGCCACGTCCCCCGCGCGGATCTCACTTCCCTGAGCGCTGAGCGTGCGCTCGATCTCCGCCGGCCCGATCTCCGTGCTGGCCGGCAGCGCGTCGACGCCGAGCGCCCCGGCGACGTCGAGCAGCACCCCGCGGGTGAAGATCGGGGGGATCGCCGCCGCGTCGTGGGTCAGCGGGCCGAAGTCGCCGAGGTGCTCCTCCGGAGTGCTCGGGCCGAACCAGTGGTCGTCGGCTCCACAGGTGGCGTGGCAGAGGGCGTCGATGTGAGTGCCGGTGTGCGCGCTGCCCGACAACAGCTCGCTGTGGATCCCGAAGTTCACGGTGTTCACCCCGAGCCAGTCCCAGTCCTTCTGCACGCGCACCCCCCGGGGCGTCCGGTAGGAGAGGACCTGAAAGGGGGCGTGCCCATCCCACTGGGGCATGTTGGGCCAGCGGCCGCAGTCCAGGTCGTAGGTGCGCCCGGTGCGAATCAGCTGTGCGGCTGCCACGACGCTGCCGGCGCCCAAGCCCTCCAGGGGGGTCGGCGGCTGTGCCACGCCGGGGCTCTGCGGGCCGTGCTGTGAGGGTGGGCTGCTCATGGGACCTCCAGGGTTCGGGATGGGGAGCGCTCGTGCAAGGTAGCTCGGCGGCGCCTATACGTGTGAGCGTTCCTGGTCGCCCGCGCCGTCCGCGAGCGCTTCTGGGGCCGCCTCCGCGAGCGCGGCGAGGAATCGCTGCACCTGCTCGTCGGAGGTCGCCGTGCAGGTGGCGAACCGGCAGTCGGGGGAGACGAGCACACCGCGCTCTAGCAGCGCTCGGTAGATGTCAAGACGCGGCTCTCGGGGCAGCGCCGCCGCTTCGCGCGCGGACGCTGGGCACGTGCGTGCAATGTGTAGCCGCCCGATACCCCCGTAGTGCGTGGCGGTAAGTGGCACACCGTGCTCGCGACCGATCCGCTGCGCCCCCTCGGCCAGTCGCCGGCCCTGGGCGTTCATGCGCGCGATCGCCCGCTCGTCGAGCGCCTCCAGCACCGCGAGGCCGGCGGACATCGCGACGGGGTGGCCGTTGAACGTGCCGGCGTGCCGGACGATGCTGCCGCCGCGCGGGTCGAACACCGCCATCACCTCTGCGCGCCCGCCGAGAGCGCCGATCGGGAAGCCGCCGCCCAGCGCCTTGCCGATGCAGATCAGGTCGGGGCGCAGCCCATGGTGCTCGGCGGCGGCGCCCCGCCAGCCGGTGCGCCAGCTGGCGACCTCGTCGAGGATCAGCAGCACCCGGTGCGCGGCGCACCAATCGGCGATGCCGCGTAGGAACTCCGGCCGGGCGGGGATCACGCCGGAGGAGTTGAGGAACACCTCGATCAGCACGCCAGCCAGCGCGCCGGCCTGCGGCTCCAGCACCGCCAGCGCGCCGTCGAGGTCGTTGTAGGGGAACACGCTCACCCCCGCCACCACCTCGGGCGCCATCCCCCGGGTCTCCCCCAGCGCCTCGCCCGGCGTGCGCCCGAAGCGGGTGATGCCAATGTCCACGAGGTCGTGGCTGCCGTGGTAGCCGCCCTCGGCCTTGGCGATGCGGGGGCGGTCGGTGAACGCGCGCGCGGCCCGCACCGCCTGCAGCGTCGCCTCTGAGCCAGAGTTGGCGAAGCGCGCGAGCTCCACTCCGTCGAAGCGCTCGCGCAGGCGCTCCGCGAGCAGCGCCTCCGCCGGGACCGGCAGGCCGAAGGGGCCGCCGGCGTCGATCCCGCGGTGAGTCGCGGCGGCCACCGCCGGATGGCAGTGGCCGAGCGCCGCGGCAGAGTAGTTCAGCAGGAAGTCATCGACCTCCACGCCGTCGGTGAGCAGCATCCGCGCGCCGCTCCCGCGCTCGGCGTACAGCGGGAACGGCTCCACATGGACCTGTGTGCGGGTGTTGCCGCCCGGCAGCGATTCGAGCGCCCGCTCGTACGTAGCGCGCGCGCGCGGCCAACTGCTGGCATAGCGTTGCTCGAGCTGACTCACGCCGCCGTTTCGAGCTCCTCGATCGCGACTTCACGATGCGGCCCAGCCTGGCCCGATTTGACCTTCGGGCGCACCCACACCAGGAACCACACCGCTCCGACCGCGATCATCGCGAGCGTGGTGACGCCGATTTTGAAGTTGATCTTCGGCAGCGTCAGCGTCCCGACGAGGAAGATCTGCCACACCAGCGACACCCACGCGATCGGCCTGCCCCAGCGGCCAAGCGTGAACTTGCCGAACTGCTTGGGCAGCGTGCCGCGGTAGGACATGAACAGGTAGACCCCCGCAATCAGCGCATACACGAGGTTGAAGCCGACCGAGGCCGTTCCGATGATGTATTCGAGCACTTTCGCGGAGATCAACGCGGGCACCGTGAACATCGCGATCCCGAAGACCGCGGTGCCGATCAGCGCGGTGTAGGGAGTTTTGAAGCGGCCGCTCACCCTGCCGAAGAAGGTGCCGAACGGCGCCATGTTGTCGCGCCCGAGGCTGAACAGCAGGCGCGCGGCGCCGGCCTGGATCAGCAGCACGACCGAGACGAACGAGATCAGGAACAGGATGTCAACGAGATCCTTCCCAGTGGTGCCCCACTGGTACTGGATGATCGAGAGCACCGGGTGTTCTTCGCCGAGGGTCTTGGCGATGCCGGGACTCGCATAGGAGAAGCCGACGAGCAGGATCAGGCCGCTGACCGCCACCGCGATCACCGAGGCGATGATCGTGCGCTGCGTGACCGTGGTCGCGTTGCGGGTCTCCTCGGCGAGGTCCGCGGGTAGCTCCCAGCCGGCAAAGGTGTAGGCGCCGAGCAGGAAGGCGAGCAGGAACGCGCCGATGTAGCCGCTGTGCACGGCGGGCTGCTGGTGGAAGAGGAACGACGCCGGGTGCGGGTGCTCGACGATCGCGTACACAAGCAGCGCGATCGCGACACCGACGCCGCCGATGATCTCGGTTACGACGGCCGCGTTGTTGAAGGTGGTGGCGATGCGGATCCCCGCGATGTTGATCAGCATCACGATCAGTGTCAGCGCGGCCGCGCCGAGGATCGTCGCGTTGCGCGTGGTTTCGATCCCGAACTCCGAGAGGAAGTAGGGCGTCACGCCGTACGCCGTTCCGGATGCCCCCACCCCGAAGCCGATCAGCCCGCAGACGGCGACGAACCAGCCGAAGTTGGGGTTGGTGAGGCGGCTGGCCCACTGGTAGGCGTAACCGGCGAGCGGGATCCGGCCCGCGAGGTCGGCGAAGATCGAGGCGACCAGGATGCAGCCGAACGCGGAGATGATCCACGTCCACAGCCCGCCCGTGCCGGCCTGGGTCAGCACGAACGGCAGCGTCAGCAGCACGCCGGTCGTGATCGACACCCCCGAGAACGAGGCCGCGAAAGACGAGAACCACCCCATCTCCCGGTCGAGCTGCTGCTCGTAGCCGAAGTGCTCGAGGATCTCCGCCTGCTGCTCCTCGGAGGCGTAGGCCTCCGCCGTGCTGGATGCCGCTGCGCTGTATGCCTCTGTGCTCATCGCTTCCTCCCTTGGTCGGTCCTTGCGCTCAGCCCACGCTCCTGTCGGGCTTTGCTCATGTGGTGCTCTCACCAGCCTCGACGATCGCTTGCGTGGAAAGCGACGCCCGTTCAGGCAGCAGCTCCGCCGCCTCCGCGCCGAGGCTGCGCACTTCCCCAAAGACGATCCACTCCGCCGCGAGCCGCCCCACGATCGGGGAGACCTGGATCCCGTAGCCCCCGACGCCGCAGGCGGCGATCACCGTTGCATCCCGCGCGCACGGCCCAACCTGTGGCCTGCCGTCGGGGCTCACCGGGTACAGCCCCGCCCAGCCCTTGCCGAGACGGATGTCGGCCAGCGAGGGCAGGCGGTAGGGCAGCAGCTCGGCGAGCTGCTCCAGGTAGCTCTGCTCCACGCCCTCGAACCAGTCGTCGGGGTCGACCACTGGGTGGACGGCCTCCTCGCTGTGCAGCCCCCCCAGGAGCATGTCGAAGGTCTCGTGGCGGAAGTACAGCCCCGCGCGCCCTTCGGCGGGGGCGTAGTCCATCACCTCGGGCATCATGTAGTCGAGCGCCCGGGGCAGGTGGATGCTCACCGCCTCGTGGCGCTGGGGCAGGATCGGCGTCCGTACGCCCAGGTGCTCCCCCACCTCCTGCGCCCACGCGCCGGCGGCGTTGACGACGTACTCGCACGTCAGCTCGCCGGTCGAGGTGAGCAGCCGGTGACGCCCGTCGGCGAGCAGCTCGTGGCCGGTCAGCCGCGTCTGCTGTGCGAGGCGCGCGCCCTTCGCGCGGGCCAGGTCGGCGAGCAGCTCGCAGTAGAGGTGGCCGTCGACGAACCCGTCGCTGGGGCCGTGCAGACCGGCGCTGATGTCGTCGCAGCGGACGTCGGGGAAGCGCTCGGCGATCTCAGCGGGGCCGAGGACGACGGCGTCCGTGATCCCGAGCTCGCGCTGGACCGCGACGCTGCGCTCGAAGCGCCGCGCGTCCTCCTCGGTGTGGCCGATGCGCAGATAGCCGTTGCGCGTGAAGCCCAACCCGTGGTCGCGCTCGAGCCCTTCGAAGACCCGCTTGCTCGGCACTCGCAGCGCGATGTCGAAGGGATCGACGTACTGGGTCTCCACGACTCCCACGGAGCGCCCCGACGACCCACTGGCCACGTGCGAGCGGTCGAGTACGACCACGTCCTCCACCCCGAGCTCGGTGAGCTGTAGCGCGGCGCTCAGCCCGACGGCTCCGGCTCCGACTATGGCCACTGAGGTCTTCTTGTTCATTCGCCACGCCGTGCGGCTCAGTCGAACGGCTCAACTATCGACAACGGTCAGGCTCTGCTCCCGCATGTACTGCTGGAGGTAGTGGATCCCGCCTGCCCCACGTCCCGTGCTTCCGGAACCCTCCCAACCTCCGAACGACTGTATACCAGGCCAAGCCCCCGTCGTGGCGCCCGCCTCGCGGTTGACATACACGACACCGGCCTTCACCTCACGCTCGAAGCGCTCGATCTCCTCCGAGTACTGGGAGTAGAGGCCGGCCGTCAAACCGAAGACCAAGCCGTTGGTCAGCGCGAGGGCCTCGCCGAGCGAATCGACCGGGCGGACCGCGACGAAGGGCGTGAACAGCTCTTCACGCAGCAGGCGGGAGTCCGAGGGGATCTCGGCCACGGTGGGCTCGACGTAGTTGCCGTACCGCAGCTCGCCCGCGGTGAGCTCCCGGCCCCCATGAACCGGCCAGCCGGCCTCCCGGCACTCCCGCGCGGCGTCGAGCAACCGCTGCACGGGCTCCCGGGAGATCACCGGCCCGACCTTCGTCGCCGGGTCCATTGGGCTGGCCACCTGCACCTGCTGGCGCTGCTCCTCCAGGAGCCCCAGGAAGTCGGCGTGGACCGCGCGTGCCACGAGGACTCGTGAGCAGCCCGAGCAGCGCTGCCCGCTGAAGCCGAAGGCCGAGCGCGCGACGCCGAGCGCCGCCTTGCGTAGGTCGGCGGCGGCGGTCACGATCGCGGAGTTCTTGCCCCCCATCTCACAGATCGCCGGGCGCGGGTACTCCCGCGAGAAGCCGTGGAAGACCTGCATCCCGGTGGCGTGCGAACCGGTGAAGGTCAGCCCGTCGATGCCGCGGTGGCCGTACAACGCCTCGCCCAGGCGCTCCTGCGGAATGCTCAGCATGTGCAGCGCGCCGGCTGGAACGCCCGCCTGGCGGAACAGCTCGTACACGGCGAGGCCGCTCAGGTAGCCGCGGGGAGAGGGCTTGGCGACGACGGTGTTGCCCGCGATCAGCGCCGCCGCGATCGGTCCGAGCAGGAGGGCCATGGGGAAGTTGAAGGGCCCGATGACCGCCCACACGCCGTACGGCCGCATCATGCTGTAGGCGTGCTCGGCGGCGCCCGCGGCGGACGGGCCCATCTCGACGGAGAACCCTCCGTGGGCGAGCATCTGCTCGCAGTAGTAGTCGACCAGCACCACGCACTCGTCGACCTCCCCCAGCGCCTCGAGCAGGGGCTTGCCGATCTCGTGCGCGAGGATCGCCGCGAGCTCGTAGCGGCGCCCGGCGACCGCGGCTGAGACACCGCTGACGAGCTTCACCCGCTCCCGCCAGTCGGTGGCCGCCCACTCCGCGGAGAACCGCCGCGCCTCGGTCACAGCGCGATCGAAGTCCTCCAACGAGGCCGTGGCGAAGCGCCCGACCAGGACCCGGCTGTCCCCCGGCGAATGCTCGTCCTCCCACCCGTCGCCCATGAGCGCGGCTCCACCCACGTAGAACGGATGCTGCTCGCCCAGCCTCCCCGCCATCTGGGCGACGGCCGCGCTGAAGGCGCTCGCCTGCTCAGCGCCGGCGGCGAACGTCTCGTAGGTCACTTTGGGAGGGGCGACCATCTGCTCACTTTGCGGGGACGGCCATGTGTATACCTTAAGTGGAAACTATGGCCGAGCCTGTGATGATCACCGCCGCGGTCACGGGCAGCATCGCCTCCGGGAAGCACTCTCCCCATATCCCGCTCACCGTCGAGCAGATCGTGGAGGCGGCGGTGGAGAGCTGGCGCGCCGGCGCGGCGATCGTCCACGTGCACGCGCGTGACGCGGCGGGCACGCCGACACAGGATGTGGAGATCTACCGGACGCTGATGGAGCGCATCCGCGAGCAGGGGTGTGAGGCGATCCTCAACCTCAGCACCGGCAGCGCCGGAGGACGCGCGACGATCGCGGAGCGCCTCGCCTGCATCGAGCTGGCACCGGAGATGGCGACTCTCGACTGCGGCTCGGTCAACCTCGGCGACGACTGGGTGTTCGGCAACCCCTACGCCACGTTCCTGCAGCCGGCGGCGGCGCGGATGAAAGAGCTCCAGATCGCGGTCGAGATCGAGACCTTCGACAGCGGCATGATCCGCAATGGGCTGCGCCTGATCCGCGAAGGGCTGCTCCGCGGCCCCGGCTTCTGGCAGCTGTGCCTCGGCGTGCCCGGGGGCTCGGCGCCCGATCTGCAGACGATCGGCTATCTCCTCAGCCGCCTGCCCGAGGGCGCACTGTGGAGCACGCTCGGGATCGGACGCCACCAGCTGGAGGTCAACACGCTGAGCCTGCTCTACGGCGGGCACGTGCGGACGGGGTTGGAGGACAACGTCTACTACCGTCGCGGGGAGCTGGCGCGCAGCAACGCGCAGCTGGTCGAACGGGTCGTCCGTCTGGCGGAGGAGTTCGGACGGCCCGTGGCCACGCCCGCCGAGGCGCGGAGACTGCTCGGGGTCCGGAAGGCGGGTGGCTAGGATTGCGGCGCGATGACATCTTCTGCTGACCCCGTGATCCTCTCCGCCGTGCGCACGCCCGTGGGCCGGTACGGCGGCGCACTGGCCCACGTGCGGCCCGACGACCTCGCCGCGATTGCGCTGCGCGCCGCCGTGGAGCGCGTGCCCGGCCTCGACCCCGCCACGATCGAGGAGGTGTACCTCGGGAGCGCCAACCAGGCCGGCGAGGACAACCGCAACGTCGCGCGCATGGCGCTGCTGCTCGCGGGGCTGCCCCAGGAGATCCCGGGCGTCACCGTCAACCGGCTGTGCGCCTCCGGCCTCTCCGCGGTCGTGTGCGCCTGCCAGGCGATCCGCGCCGGTGAGATCGAGCTCGCGGTGGCGGGCGGCGTGGAATCGATGAGCCGCGCCCCGCTGGTGCAGGGCAAGGACGAGAAGGCCTTCGCCCGCGGGGACCGCACGGTGTACGACACCACGATCGGCTGGCGCTTCCCCAACCCGCGCATGGCCGAGCGCTTCCCGCTGGAGAGCATGGGCGAAACCGGTGAGAACGTCGCTGAGCGCTGGGGGGTCAGCCGCGCGGACCAGGACGCCTTCGCGCTGGAGAGCCAGCGCCGGTGGGCGGCCGCACAGGACGCCGGCCGCTTCGCCGAGGAGCTCGTGGCGGTCGGGGAGTGCGAGCGCGACGAGCACCCCCGCCCGCAGTCCACGCCCGAGGCGCTGGCCAAGCTGCGCGCCGCGTTCCGCGACGGCGGCACCGTCACCGCGGGCAACTCCTCCGGCGTCAACGACGGCGCCGCCGCGCTCGTGATCGCCTCCGCCGAGGCCGCCGCGCGGCTGGGCGCAGAGCCGCTCGCGCGCTTCGTGGGCTCGGCTGCCGCCGGCGTCGATCCGCGCGTGATGGGCGTCGGCCCGATCCCCGCGGTGCGCAAGCTGCTCGCGCGCACCGGCGTGGCGGTCGCGGAGATCGACCTCGTCGAGCTCAACGAGGCGTTCGCCTCCCAGAGCGTCGCGGTGATCCGCGAGCTGGGACTCGACCCTGAGCGCGTCAACGTCAACGGCGGTGCAATCGCGATCGGCCACCCGCTCGGCATGAGCGGCGCGCGGCTGGTGGTGAGCCTCACGCACGAGCTGCGCCGCCGCGACGCGCACCTCGGCCTCGCCACGCTCTGCGTCGGCGTCGGGCAGGGGCAGGCAGCCTTGTTCTCCCGCTAGCGCAGTCGGTCCACGGGGCTAATGCCCGCTGGGGTCGCTGCCGATGAGGACCTCGTGACGCTTCATCGCACTTCCTGCTCCCCGCGCGCTCGGGGGCGCGCGCTCACACTCGTGCTCGGCGTAGTCCTCGCGGTGCTGCTGCTCGCGCCCGCGCTCGCGAGCGCGCTGGTGGTCCACGTGAAAACCGGTGCGAGCACCACCGCGGTCGGCCTGCAGCCCACCAGCGAAGCCTTTCCCCTGGATGGGAACGGGAACGACAAAGGGAAAGTGGGAGAAGAAGGCCCTGGTGCTGGCAGGTACAACAATCCCGAAGGCAACCCGGTGGTCGAAGGCAACCCGACGACCCACTCGGTCGACGCCTACGTGATCTACTGGGAAAACTCGAAGAACCCGCAGGACCCGCAGGACCTGCGTGTCTACCCGGGTGAATGGCAGGGCCTGATCGACGGCTACATGAGCAACCTGAGCGCCGCGAGCGAAACGGGCGGCAACGACGTGTTCACCGTCGACACCCAGTACACCGACCTGACCACTACCGGCATGACCGGCCGCGCCACCGGGCGGACACGATTCCTGGGCGCCTACACCGACACTAACGCCTACCCCAAAGCGGCGGGGTGCACCGACGAATACCTCGCAAGCCCCCCCGAAGTGACGTGCGTCAGCGACGCGCAGCTCCAGGAACAGCTGCACACGTTTATCGGCCAGCACGGGCTGCAAACCGGCATGGGCACGATCTTCTTTGTGCTCACCCCCCCCGGGATCGGGGTGTGCGTGGGCGAAGGCGCGGGCGCCTCGCCTTGCTCGCAGGACAATGGGAAAGTCACGTCGCGCGGCTTCTGCAGCTACCACTCCTTCTATCCCGATCGGCAGTACGGGACGATCCTGTACGCGGCCATACCCTGGACGTTCGGCGACGCCGGGGGGCTCTTCGGGACCGCGGCCAATCCCGGTGACGTGTGCCAGGACGGCGGCTGGAACGTCAACGCCGAAAAGGGCGGGCCACTCGAACAGCAGAAAGAACCGCCACAGGTGCCGCAGGAGCCCAATCAGCTCCCCGAGCTCGGCGCCGACGGCCTTTGGGACGAGGGCGTGGCCGATCTGGTGATCGGCCAGCTCGCCTCCGAGCAGCAGAACACGATCACCGATCCCCTGCTCAACGCTTGGCAGGACAAGGAGAAATTGGGCGGCGAAGAAGTCGGCTATGAGAACACCGACGAGTGCCGCAACTTCTTCCTGAGCATATCCGGAGGGAGCGCGTCCAAGAAGGAACACACCGAAGCGGGGGACCTCTCCAACCAGATGCTGTTCGGGGGCGCATATTACGCAAACGACGCCTTCAACCTTGCCGCGCAGAAACTCTCCTACCCGGGCGTACCCTGCTTGCCGGGGATCAGGCTGATCCCCGCGTTCACCGAGCCGCCGACGGTTAACTCCGGTGAAATCGTCGGCTTCAACGGCATGGAGTCGGACATCACGCTGAACGTCGGCGAGGTGTTCACCCCGACCGGCGAAGAGAAGCTCACCTACCCGACTTTCACATGGAACTTCGGCGACGGCTCCCCCGAAGTGTCCGGGTACGCGCCCGGAGGGCCTCCGAGCAACCCGCCGGTGGCGCTGTGCGAAGAACCGTGGCTGCCCCCCTGCGCCGCGAGCGCCTTCCATGACTACCAGTACGGCGGCGTCTACAAAGTTACGCTCACCGTCAAGGACGTAGCGGGCAACGTCGCGACCGTCGAACGCGTGATCACCGTAATCGGTCCCCCCCCGCCGGCGCCTCCCGCGCCACCTGCTCCGTCTCCGACCACCAGCGCGGGCGCGGGCGGCCCAGGCTCCGGTGGCCCCGGCGCCGCCGGCTCCTCCTCGCTGCCAGCTCCCGTCGCCACGGCGGCGGCCGTGTCCAGCTCGCTCAAGCAGGTAGCGCGCAGCGGCCTGGTGGTTCGCTACTCCGTCAACGAGCAGGTGACGGGCCGCTTCGAAGTCCTGCTGAGCGCCGCCACCGCCAACCACCTGGGGATCTCCGGGCCCGCCGCCACGAACCTGCCCGCGGGCTTCCCCAAGTCGCTGGTGATCGGCCACGCGCTGCTGGTGACGCTCAAGGGCGGGCGCAACTCCGTGCGGATCAAGTTCAGCAAGAAGATCGCCAAGCGCCTACGCCGCGCGCACAAGGTCACGCTCACGCTGCGCATGATCGTTCGCAACGCCTCCCCCCAGAACCCGCTCTTCACCACGGTGTCGAGCAACGTGGTTCTACACCGCTAGAGAGCGCCTCACAACCCCGGCGGGTGACGTGCGACGAATCCCGCGTTGGAGCGGATTTCGGGCTGCCAGCGCGAAGCGAAGGGGCCGGAGCGCCCGACCGTGTCGAAGCGCATCCAGCGCCCGCCGACGTTCACGTACATGTAGGTGTGGCCCGCGTTGGCGTACACCGTGATCCACTTCCCGGGGCCCGGTTCCCCCCAGCTCTCTAGCGTCCCGGAGGTCTCCGGGACGCCGAGCAGGCCGCCCGCGGCCAGCGCGTAGGAGACCGAGCCCGAGCAGTCGTAGGAGTTGCTGACGAACGAGGCGTGCCCGCCGCCGTACACGTAGGGGAAGTCCGCGATCGCGTTGGCTCCGGCGATCACCCGCTGCACGACTCCGGGGATGCCGGCGGGGATCGGGATCGTGCCGTCGCCTCCGACCGAGTCGCCCCCCGGGACGGTCGCGGCAGTGGCGGTCGCCTGCGCGCGCGCGGCGCGTTCGAGGGCGTGCATGTGGCCCAGCTCCGCGCGCACTTCCGCATCCGACTGCGCGCCAGGGGCGACGAATTCTTCGGCGACCTTGCTCGGCCGGGCCGCGGCGGAGTGGTGCACCGACGCGGGCACCGGGAAGCTCTTCGCTTCTTCGGGGTCGCGCACCTCGGCGACGGGCTTCGTCGAGGCGAGCACGACCTTGTGGGGCGCCACGACTGCGGTCGCCTTGTGCGCCCCCGCGGCGGCCTGGTGGGAGCCTCCCAGCGCGAGTACCGCACCGAGCACCGCCAGCCCAGCGCCCACGCACACGGCTATCCATCGAAGGCTCATACCGCAAGGCTAGCGAGCCCTTCACGGGCAGGTCTCGCTACTCTGAGCGGATGCAGGACGAGGCCACCGTCGCCACGAGCACACACGTGCGCCTGCTGCACGGGATGCGCCGGCCGGCGAACTGGCTGCAACTCGTCCGCTTCGGCATCGTCGGAGGCGTCGGCTTCGTGGTCAACGTCGGCGTGTACGCGCTGTGCGTGCACGCGCTCGCGATCGACTACCGCGTCGCGTTCGTGCTCGCGTGGGTCGTGGCGGTGACCAACAACTTCCTGCTCAACCGCCACTGGACCTTCGACGCCGCCGCGGGCAGCGTGCGCTTCCAGGCGGTCCGCTTCGTCGTGGTGAGCCTCGTGGCGGCCGCCTTCGGCTTCGTGCTGCTGACGGTGCTCGTCGAGAGCGCCGGGGTCGCGAAGGTGCCGGCCGAGGCGCTCGCGGTGGCGGCGTCGACGCCGCTCAACTTCCTCGGCAACAAGCTCTGGAGCTTCCGTCGCTAGCTAGACGCCGGCTGATCGCGATGCTCGCCGCGCTCGCGATCGGCTCGCTCGCCGTGGCGGCGCTGGTCGTGGCCGGACCAGCCGCGGCCGCAAAGCCCGTCACGACAAAGCACGTCCGGACGGTCACCACCGTCACGACGATCACCACGGTCAAGACGGTGACCAACCCGTTGCCGACGACGCCGATCACGCCGAAGGAGGCACTGACGACGGCGGCCAAGGCCGAGCGCCTCTTCCTCGCCGATCCCAAGGTCGCTCACTGGCTGACCCGCTACCCGCCTCACCCCGTCACCGACGCGAGCTACGCCGACGGCACCTGGACGGTCAACGTCTTCTCCGGCAAGGCGGGCGAGATCGCGACGGGCACGGTCGACGACGCCTCCGGCGCGGTGATCGAGGCCTGGACAGGGCCTCAGGCCGCCTGGAAGATGGCGCGCGGCTATCCGGGCGCGTTCGGCGGCGTGAAGCTGAACACCTACGAGG
>JBOGYA010000037.1:2768-15239 GCA_050696515.1 Solirubrobacteraceae bacterium | reverse complement strand
CGCGCTGGGCGAGGCGCTGGCCGCGGGCCTGCGCGAGCACGGTCCGCCGGACGCGCATGTGCAGCTCGCGGGGTCCGCGCGGCGGGGAGTGGAGAGCGTGAAGGACATCGACCTCGTCGCGGTGACCGCCGACGCAGAGCGGCTCGCGGGGGCGCTCGAGTCCCTGGAGCAGATCGAGCGCGTCGGCACCGTTGGGGCCAGCGGCGCCCGCGGCCGGACGCACTCCGGCCTGAGCGTGGACCTGCGGATCGCGGCTCCGGAGCAGCTGGGTAACCTGCTCCAGCACTTCACGGGCTCCGCGGCGCACAACACCGCGCTGCGCGAGCACGCGGTGCGCGGGGGCCTGCACGTCTCCGAGTACGGCGTCAAGGACGACGCGACTGGAGCCACGCGGACGTGCGCGACGGAGGCCGAGGTGTACGAGCTGCTGGGCCTGCCCTACATCGAGCCCGAGCTGCGCGAGAACCGCGGTGAGCTGGAGGCCGCGCTGGCAGGGGGAGATGGATTGGCCCCCACCGGCAGAGCCGGGGGGCCGGATGGGCCGGTCGATGCGGCGACCCCGGGTGGCGCGAAGACGAGACGCAGAGCGGCAAAGAGCCAGGGGAACAGCGAGGGGCGGCGTGGTGGGCTGCCCCGTCTCATCGAGCTCCGGGACATCCGCGGGGACCTGCACTGCCACACGGTGGCCTCGGACGGTAAGGCCACGATCGAGGAGATGGCACAGGCGGCACAGACGCTCGGGTACGAGTACCTCGCGATCACCGACCACTCAGCCTCGCACGGCTTCGGCAACGACGTCTCCCCGGCGCAGCTGCGCGCGCAGATCGAGCGAGTCGGGGAGATCGACGCGCGCCTGCAGGGCATCGGGGTGCTGGCGGGTAGCGAGGTGAACATCCTGCCGGACGGGACGCTCGACTACGAGGACGAGCTGTTGGCGCGGTTGGATTGGGTGGTGGCGAGCGTGCACACCGCGTTTGGGATGGGCGAGGAGGCGATGACGGGCCGGATGGTCGCGGCGATCGAGCACCCGCTGGTGGATGCGATCGGCCACCCCACGGGTCGCCTGATCGAGCGCCGCGACCCGTATCCGCTGGACTGGGAGACCGTCTTCGCGGCGGCCGCGAGGACGGGCACGATGCTCGAGATCAACGCCAATCCCGACCGCCGCGACCTCTCCGAGGCGCACGCTCGCGCCGCCGTCGAGGCGGGGGTGAGGATCGTGATCGACTCCGACGCGCACTGGCCCGCGACGCTGCAGAACATGCGCTGGGGGGTGCTCACCGCGCGGCGTGGGTGGCTGGAGAAGGGTGACGTGGCCAACACCCGCTCCTGGCCGGAGCTTGCGAAACTATGTAAACGCAGGAGAGCCGCCGGGGGCATGCCCCTCCCCCACCGATCTACTCGCTAAACCCAACCTCCATCCATCACACGGGGCCGTAGAACTGCGGGTTCCGGGAGGGACAGTACAGTTCGGCCCTCCGCGAAGCGGGGTTGAAGCGGCCCACCCACACGCCGGTGCCGTCACTCAATCTGGTACAGGGCGGTGCGGGCGGCGAGCCCTGCGCCGAGATCGGCAGGTGGATGAGGGTGGCGGTGCTGCTCGTGCTGGCGAATTCGGGTTCGCGGGTGAGCGCGTACGCGAGCCCGGCGATGTTCGCGAGCGGCAGCAGCCCTTCGGTGTCGAAGTCGGGTTCCCTACTCTGTTCGCCGCTCCACGCGACGGTGCTCACGCCTTCGCGCTTCAGCGCGGCGAGCAGGCCCGGGACATCGCCGTCGCGGTTCGGCCCGGCGACCAGGAAGCCGGTGGTCGAGTAAAACGTGATCGCGTCGGCCTCCTCCTCTCCCTGCGGCAGTGGCTGCACCAGCTTGACCTGCAGGGTTTCGCCGGCGCCGAACGTCGTGCCGAGGGTGTTGGCGGCCACGCCGAGCGCGAGCAGCGCGATCGCCGCCCAGCTCCACGCGCGAGGCAGGTATACGATCCAACCCGTGGCGATGACCGCGAGGTAGGGCAGCAGGGGGAGGGCGTAACGGAGGTCGTGTGACGGTGTCACCGTGATGAACAGCCACGCGACAAACGCCCCCGCGAAGAACTCGAGCCGCGCACCAAACACGCGCTGATCCGTCGTGGCGCCCGCGCGCCGCGGGGCCGGCGTGAGAGTCGAGCGCGCTTCACTCAATTTCGCGCCCCACGCCTCGCGGCGGTGACGGTAGAGCATCGGGATCATCCAGGCCGTACCTCCCAGCAGGAGCACGAACAGCGGCACCAACAGCTGGGAGTTCAGGATGTTCCAGAAATACCAGGCGAAGTTCGCAAGTGAGAGAGTCGTGGGAATGTCGCCGGGCACGACGATTTTGTTCGCCGTGGAAACCTGCAGGAAGGTGGAGAACTGAGAGATCTGGTCGATGTACCAGGGGGCCGCCACGATCACCGCGGGGACCGCAAACGCCAGCAGGCCGCGCCGGTTGCGCCAGCCGCCGCGCAGCAGCGCCAGCAGCACGATGCCCATGACGAAAGAAGGGTACTGCACCTTGGTGATCAGGCCGATCCCGACCGCGAGACCCGCCACTCCGGCGACGCCGACACGGCCGAAGTCATCGCAGGCGAGCAGCAACCAGACCGAAACGGCGACGATCGCCGCCTCGGGGGCGTCGAGCATGAAGACGTGAAACTGGGCGGTCAGCAGGTCCGAGCCGAGCACGAAGATCGCCGCCAGCATTCCCGCCTTGGGCCCAAACAACAGGCGCCCCGTCTGGTAGCACCCGAGCGTCATCAGCGAGACGAACACGAGGTTCTCACCGATGATCGGCGACGCGACGCTGACGCCTCCGACGAAGATCGACAGCGCGCCGACGAGCAGCGCGAAGGGCGGGTAGGGCGATTCGTGGTTGATTGGCCCGAGCGTTTCGCCGGTGCTGAGCATGTGGTGAAACAGCAGCGCCGTTTCCAGGTGGTCGCCCGCGTCGTAGATCGGGATGCTCCGATCCTGGGTCAGCCACCAGCAGGTGAGCGCGATGAAGGCCGTCGTGGCGGCGATCGTCCCCCACGCATAACCACTCCACTGCGACACCTCGGCGCGCCACGCGGACGCCGCGAGGGCGTCGCGCGCCACCGGCCTGCCGCGACCGCGCGCGGACGTGGAGCCGCCAGTGGAGGCTCCGTGCGCGGAGGCTCGGACACCGTGGCGGCTCGACATCCTGCAAAGCTAGGCGCCGGCCGCTCGAACCGCCAGCGCCGATCGAGTATTTCAGCAGCCGTACGCCCCGCCCGGGACCACGATGTCTCCGACACCCCGGTGGGCGAGCACCTGTTCTCCGCCCTGCCAGCCCACCTGCCCCCGTGGCGGGGTAGGAGGCCCCGCCCACCAGCACCCTGTGGTACCCACCACTCACGCGGATGATCCCCAATGAACACCTCCCGACACACACACGCACGGTCCGGCGGCGGGGGCCTGGTCGCGCCCCTCACTCCCCCAGCAGCCGCGGGAGCAGCTCCTCGGCGACAATCCGGTCCACGGCGGCGGCGGTGAAGGGCTCCAGCAGTTCCGTGGCGCGGGCGGCGTAGCCCGCTTTGGGCACGTCGAGGGCGTCGCGCAGGGCGGCGCCGAGGTCCTCGCTGACCAGGCGGGGGTCGAGCTCGCGAGCCAAGGGCAGCGCGACGTAGGGGCCGGGGGCGGGGGTGGTGACCAGGCGGCACCCTTCGGAGAGCGCCTCCAACTGGGCGAGCCCGTAGTCCTCGCGGCGGGGCGCGCACACGAACACGCGGGCGCGGCGCAGCAGGGCGCGGTAGTCGCGTGCGTCGAGCGACCCGGCCACGTGGATGTCCTCGTCGGACACCTCGAACCCGCTCTCCCGCAGGCGCTCGCGGGTGATACCGACCACGACCAGCCGCTCGGAGGGCCGGCGCACGCGCCGCCACGCCTCGAGCACGCGGTCGAAACCCTTCTTGTGAGGGTTGGCGGCGTAGGTGATGGCGGCGATGTCGCGCTCGGGGGGGTCGGGCAGGTGGCCGTTGGTTTCCACGTCGAGCACCGGCTTCACCGGAGCCCCGTCCGCGCCCGGCGCAGGCGCCACGATCGGGGCGGGCAGGACGAGCGCGCGCTCGGTGCTCAGCGCCCCGCCCACCGCGGCGACGGCCTCCTCGAGGGCGCCCTCGCTCGAGGGCAGCAGCAGGGGCGCCTGGCGCAGGCGCAGGCGCTCCAGCGGACGCTGCCAGAGCCCGTGGCGGCCGGGGCGGTTGGCGGCGGCGGGGGCGTCGAAGCGGATCGCTCCCGGCAGCGGCCACAGCAGGGCGGCGGTGGTGGTGGAGTAGATCACTGACCGGGGTGGGTGGAGCTTCAGCCGGTCGCGCACGTCCTTGGCGGCGCGGCGTGCGGCGTACGCCCAGCGGAGGTCGGTGAGCATCAGCGTGCGGACCTCCTGGGGCGTTTGAGCCCTGACGGCGGCGACGTGCGCCCCGGCGCGCCGCAGCGAGCGCCCGAGCTCGTCCTCGTCGACGCGCAGGCCCGCGGTGGAGCCGAGCTTGACGAGCAGCACGTCGATTTGGTCGCGGGGCTCCCACACGGCCGGCCGCCCCTCCTCAGACCCTCAACGCGCCTGCTCGGGCCGCACCGCCTTGAAGCCGGGGGCGCGTTGCAGCGCGATGCGGCGGACCGGCGAGGTGGGCATCACGTAGAAGCGCACCCCGTCACGCTCCTCGATCGCGGCGACCGCGGCGTGCTGGCGGCGCCAGGCGAGCGCCCACACGATCGCGAAGCCAGCGCCGATCCCGGGGACTTGGGGGGCGAGGAAGGAGAGGCCGCCGGCGAGCACGGTGAACACGAGCATCGGCCACAGCCGGTTGACGAGGATCGCCGCGGGACGGTGCTCGGGCAGCGCGGTGGTGGCGCGCGCACCGGCGAGCAGCTGCGCGATCGGGGGGCTCGCGTCGTTGCCCCGGCCGAGCGCCAACCCGATCAGCGCCGCGATCGCCCACCAGCCGGCGGAGAGCAGCGTGATCTGCGACTGCGAGCGGGTGGCGGCGGAGAGCACGGTGACCAGCGCAAGCGCGGTGGCGGCGCCGGCGGAGAGCAGGACGGTGGTCTTGAGGAATTCAGTGAAGCGCACGGTCGGCTACAGAAGCGCCTCGAGCAGCGCACGCACGCCGTCGGTGCCCTCGATCGCGAGGTCGGACTCGTCGAGTAGTTCTGGGGGAGCTTCGTCGGAGCTGACCGCCACGCACACGGCGCACGCGAGCGTCCCGCGCCGCACCAGCGCGCGCAGCCCGCGGAAGGCGTCGAGGTCGGTCGCGTCGTCCCCGGCGTAGAGCGCGGCGCGTAGAGCGCGGCCCTCCGAGCGGGGAGGCTCGGGAGGCTGGCCATCGAGCAGCGCGGTGACTCCGGTGCCCTTGTCGAGCGCAATGGGGGGGCGCACCTCGAGCACCTTGCGACCCCAGTGGACGGCGAAGCCCTCCTCTTGAGCGCGGGCGGCGATCTCCCGCACGGCGGCCGCGGCGGCGGCCTCGTCGGGGGCGCCGCGCCAGTGGAAGGCGGCGATCGTGTGCTTGTCCTCGGCGCGCACGCGCAAGCGCTGGTGCTCGGGGGTGTAGGCGCGGGCGGCGAAGGCGCGCACGCGCTCGCCCCAGGCGGCGAGCTCGGGGTCGAGCTCGGGGCGGGTGGCGCCGGGGCGCAGCAGCTCACCGCCGTGGTTGCCGACGTAGGCGATGCTCCCGATCGCGACGATCTGGCGCGCGGTGGCGGCGCGGCGGCCGCTTACGCAGCCGACGAGCCGGTAGCGCTTGGCGATCTCGATCAGCACCGAGCGGGTCGCCTCGGGGACGTGCGCATCGTCGGCGTGGCGGACGATCGGGGCAAGCGTGCCATCGATGTCGAGCAGCACGGCGGCGTGGGAGGGATCGGAGCGCAGCGGCTCCAGCGCCTCCACAAAGCGGGGGGCCGCGGGGGACACGCCCTTAGTATGCCCAGCATGGCGGCGCGCAGATCCCCCGAAAGGGTTCTAAAGCTGATGGCGATCGGCACGGCGGCGGGCCTGTTCAGCGGGATCTTCGGGGTGGGGGGAGGCACGGTGATCGTGCCGCTGCTGGTGTTGTGGTTGGGGTACGGGGAGCGGGAGGCGACGGGGACCTCGCTGGCGGCGATCGTGTGCATCGCCTCGTTTGCGGCGGCGGCGCAGGCGGGGTACGGCAACGTGAAGGTGCTCGACGGGGTGCTGGTGGGCGTGCCCGCGGTCGGGGGCGTGCTGGTGGGGACGTGGCTGCAGCAGCGCCTGCGCAGCCGCACGATCGCGCTGCTGTTCGCGGTGGTGCTGGTGGCGAGCGCGGTGGAGCTGCTGGTGCGATGATCGGCGCGATCGCGATCGGGGTGGCGGCGGGAGTGGTCGCGGGCCTGCTGGGGGTGGGCGGCGGCGTGTTGTTCGTGCCGGGCCTCGTGATCTTCCTGGGCCTGACGCAGCACCAGGCGGAGGCGACCTCGCTGCTGGCGATCGTCCCCGTGGCGATCGTGGGAGCGATCGTGCAGGACCGCTACGGCAACGTGCGCCGGAACGACGCGCTGCTGCTGGGCTTGCTCTCGGTGGCGGGAGCCGCCGGCGGGGTGGCGTTGGCGAACGCGCTCTCGGGGAAGGTGCTGCAGGTGGGCTTTGCGCTGTTCATGCTGTTCGTGGCGGGGCAGTTGGTGCGCAAGAACGTCGGCGGCAGCCGGAAGGGCGGGGAGCAGCCGCAAAGGCGTCTAGACTGAGCTTGATGTTGGGACTCGACAATCCGGTCCATATCGCGTTCCTCGTGGTGATCCTGCTGTTGGTGTTCGGCGCCAAACGGCTCCCGGAAATCGGCCGCTCGCTGGGGAGCGGGATGCGTGAGTTCAAGGACTCGATCAGCGGGGAGTCCAAGCAGCCAACGCTGAACCCAGCCACCCAGCAACCGCAGTCGCAGCCGGTAGCACAGCCGCCGGCAGTGCAACCCGTCACACAGCCAGTCGCAGCGCAGCCGGCTCCAACACAGGCGCCGGCCGCAGAGCCCGAGGCGCCCGCGGAAGAGCAAGCAACACGGCAAGGGTAAGCCCAGGGGACAACCACTAGGCTGGGCGGTCCATGGGGATCGCATCCGAGCCACGGAAACGCGGGTGGGCCTGGGCCCTGGGGGCCACATTCGCGCTCGCGGTGGCGCTCCCGGGCTGTGGATCGAGCCGCTCGGGAGCATCCACGACGATCACCGACACGGCGGCGCTGGCGCCGATCTCGGCGAACTGCCCGGACGCGGTGCTGGAAGCCCTCGAAGGCGTTGCCCACCGGGTCTATCAGGAGTCGGCGAGCGGGCGGGTCGTCACCGAGGCGGTGCAGCGCTTGAGGAGCTCGAGCGCCCTGGCGCAGGCAGTCGCAGGCGGCGAAGGGCCCACAGCGCGCCGAATCCTCGAAGGGCTGCTGCGCAACCAGATCGTGAGCGTACGCGTGGTGCGGGGCGGGCGGACGCTCGCGAAGATCGAACGGGGCGCAGGGATCGCGCCGGCGAGCGGGCCGATCCTGAACGCCCAAGGGCAGAGCGTGGGCGCGTTCACGGTGTCGGTACAGGGCGCCAACGGATACGCCCAGACGGTCAAGGGTCTGCTGCACGTGCAGGTCCTCGTGCGCAGCGCCGGACGGCAGCTGACCACAACACTCCACCCGGCCCCCAAACTGACGAGGGGGAGGCGCGAAGTGGGCTACCGCGGAGTCGTCTACCGCGTGGGCACATTCACCGCGGGAGCGTTCCCAGACCGTCCAATGAGCATCTCGCTGCTGGTGCCGAGCACTGCGATCGCGGCGGTGTGCACGAAACGCGGCGCGAGCTCGGCGCAGGCGCAGGCGAGCGCGCTCGGGCAGGTGGCCGAACGGGTGTACTACGCCGAGCACGAAGGCAGCAAAGCCGAACTGATCCTGGGCTACGTGGAGCGCTCGCGGGCCTTCCGCGAAGCGGTGGTGGCGGGTAACGCGGTGGCGGCGCGGGCGGCGATCATCGGCTTCTTCCGCTCCCACCTGCACATCGTGCGGGTGCGGGTGAACCGCGGCGGCAAGCTGCTGCTCGACGTGGGGGGCCCCCACGTGCTGGCGCCGATCCCGGGCGTGATCCGCGACGCCAAGGGGCGCGTAGCCGCCCACTTCCTTCTGGCGATCCAGGACGACCTGGGCTTCCAGATCCTGGCGCAGGCGTTCACGGGGGCGCAGGTGCTGATGCGGGAGGGCTCGCGCCAGGTGATGGGCACGCTCAACCCCGGACCGGCCAAGGTGCCCGACCGTGGCAGGGTGGTGTACCGCGGTGTGGCCTACCAGGCGTACTCGTTCAACGCCGAAGCATTCCCGTCGGGTCCGCTGCGCATCTCGCTGCTGTACCCGGCGAGCTGACTCAAACGAGACTTGTGGACATCCGCTCGACCTCCTCGATCGAGGTGAGACCGTCGCGGACCTTCTCGATGCCGTCGTCGCGCAGGCGGCGCATCCCCTCGCGGGCAGCGGTGGCGGCGATCTCGTCGACCGAGGCGCGCTGGAGGATTTGGGTGCGGACTTCCTCGCTGACGGTCATCACCTCGTAGATGCCGACGCGCCCGCGGTAGCCGGAGCCCGAGCAGCGCGAGCACCCGACGGCCTCGTAGGGCTGGGCGGAGAGGCCGTGCTCGACCAGCACCGACTCGGGGAGGGAGGTGGGGCGCTTGCAGTGGGGGCAGAGCTTGCGCACGAGCCGCTGGGCCACGACGCAGTCGACGGCGGAGGAGATCAGGAAGGGCTCGATGCCCATGTCGATTAGCCGTCCCAGCGCGGAGGGAGCGTCGCGGGTGTGCAGCGTAGAGAGCACCATGTGCCCGGTGAGGGCGGCCTCGACCGCGATGTGGGCGGTCTCGCGGTCGCGGATCTCGCCGACCATGATCACGTCGGGGTCGGCGCGCAGCATCGAGCGCAGCCCGGTGTCGAACGTGACCCCCGCCTTGGGGGCGACCTGCATCTGCTTGACCCCCGCGATCCGCGACTCGACGGGGTCCTCGATCGTGAGGATCGAGCGGGCGCCGTCGTTGAGCACGCTCAGCGCCGCGTAGAGGGTGGTGGACTTGCCCGAGCCGGTGGGCCCGGTGACGAGAACGGCGCCGTGGGGCCGTGCGATCGCGTGGGCGAAGCGCTCCTCCTCGGCGGACTGCATCCCGAGCGACTCGAGGTCGCGCACGACCGCGCCCTTGTCGAGGATCCGCAGCACGGCGCCCTCGCCGTGGATCAAGGGGAGGGTGACGACGCGGATGTCGATGCGCCGGCCTTCGATGTTCAGCGCGAGGCGGCCGTCCTGCGGGGCGCGCCGCTCGGAGATGTCGAGGTCGGCCATGATCTTGATGCGCGACACCATGCCCGCGGCCATCCGCCGGCGCACGGTGGCCGCCGGGTAGAGCACGCCGTCGACGCGGAACAGCACACGGGTGTCGCCTTCCTCGGGGTTGACGTGGATGTCGGAGGCGCCCTGCTGCACGGCTTGGGCGATGATCGAGTGCACGAGCTTGATGACCGGGGCGTCCTGGTCGGCCTCTTCGCTGAGCGACGCGGAGACCGCCTCCCCGCCCTCCTCCTCCCCCTCGACGATGTCCTCGATCGCGCCCTCCAGCCGCCCGAGGCGCGAGGCGAGCAGCTTGACGTCCTCCGCGGAGGCAGCGGCGACCCGCACGCGACGGTTGGTGATCATCGCGATGTCGTCGATGGAGAGGATGTTGGTGGGGTCGGCCATCGCCAGCAGCAGCGCCCCGTCGTCCATGAAGCGCACGGGCACCGCCTGGTAGCGCTTGATGGCCTCGGCGCTCAACATGCTGACCGCGCCCATGTCGGGCTCGCATTGGGAGAGGTCGATGTATTCGAGGCCGAACCGTTCGGCGACTACGCGCGCGAGCTGGTCCTGGCGCAGGACCCCCTGCTCAACCAAAACCTGGCCGGTGGGCTTACGCTCCGAGCGGGCGGTCGCGACGGCCTGCTCGACGGCGTAGCGATCGGCGAAGCCGAGATCCACGACCACCTCGCCGATCCGCCGCCCGGGGCGTAGGGGTCGCGTGGGGGAGCTGAGCCCGTTGGCGGGATGGCGCACCTGCGTCGATAGAGTGCCCAGCCCGTCCGGCGCCCCCGTCCCCATCCCTCCCCCGTTCTCCGCGGGAGGCTCGAGCGTCGCGGTGGCGCTCTCCGCGGGCGGGTCGAGGACGGCGGTGGCTGTCGCGGCGGGCGGGTCGGGTTCGGCGGCGGCGGTCATGGCGAGCGCGGACTCGAGCTCGGAGAGCTCGGAGGCCACGGGGGCGGGGGGCGGCACCGCAGGAGCGTGGGGCGTCGGAGGCGCAGGGGAGCGACCAGAGCCGGGGGCAGGCTGCGGCGAAGTGGCAACCGGCCCGGAGTCGGAGGCAGGGGGCGGCTGCTCAGCGGGGGGCGGCGCGGCGGGTCCGTCAGCCAGTGGGGCAGACTTGGGAAGGGTAGGCTCGGAGACGGGGGGCGCAAGTGGGGTCGCCTGCTCGTCGCCGTCCGCCTTGGCACGTCGGCGTCGAAACCAACTCATCGCTATCTAATCGGCATCGGGCGGCCCGCGCTTGATTGCGGTCAAGGCCCGTGCTCGAAGGCGCTCTTGAGGTGCGCGTCGAGGGCGTTGCAGCGAAACAGCGCGATCGCCTCAGAGGAGGCGAAGCGCTGGCCGGGGAGTGCCTCGGGGCCGTGGTGGGCGAGGATGCAGTGCTCCAGGGCCAGCCGGCGCGGCGCGGGGAGCGAGGAGGGGTAGCGGGGAGCGAGCAGCCGCAGTCCAAGCTCCACGTGCCCGAGCAGCCGGCCCTCCTCGCTGCGGGCGATCTCGGCGCCGTAGGTGAACTCGCGGGTCTTGCCGAGGTCGTGGAGCAGCGCGGCGCTCAGCAGCAGGTCGCGGTCCAGGCGAGGGTGCATGGCGCACAGCTCCAGCGCCAGCGAGGCCACTGCGACAGTGTGCTCGAGCAGCCCGCCGAGGTAGGCGTGGTGGTTACCGGCCCCCGCCCGGGCGGGCCCGCTGGAGGGCACGGAGCAGGGCGCCCGGCGAATCTCGCTGCGCAGCTCGCGATCGCCGAGCACGCGCTCGAGCAGCCCGCGCAGCCCCGGTTCGTAGAGCTCGCGGGCGAGGTGCTCGAGGAAGCCTTCGAGCTCGTCGAGGTCGCGGCGGGAGACGGGTAGGAAGCCGGCCGGATCGGCCTCGGCGCCCTCCGCGCGGGCGATCGCGCGCAGGGCGACCTGCAGCTGGTCGCGGTAGCGCTCCACGCGGCCCTGGACGCGCACGAGCTCCCCTCGCTCGAAGCGCCCGGCGAGCAGGTCGGCGTCGCGGAAGGCGCGCGCGAGGATCGAGCCGGTGCGATCGCGCAGCTCGACCGTCAGGTAGGGTTCGCCGGCCCGCGAGAGCTGGCGTTCCTTGCGGGCACAGGCGAACACCCCGTCGAGCGCTTGGCCGTCGCGGAGCGTGGCGATCGTCGGGGGCTCCTCAGAACCGGCGGGGACCATGCTCGCATGATGTACGGTGGAGCGGATGCAGCCATTGCTATGGGACCACCGCCCGACGGGCCTGCGGGACCCGGCGATGGTGTGTGCGTTCCAGGGGTGGAACGACGCCGGGGATGCGGCCTCGACGGCGGTGGCGTTCATGGGCAGCGCGCTGGAGGCGCGGCGCTTCGCACACATCGATACGGAGGAGTTCTACGACTTCCAAGCCAACCGCCCGCGCATCCGCTTCTCCGCGGGAGGAGCCGGCTCACCGTCCGCCCGTCGCGAGATCGAGTGGCCGTCGGTGGAGGTCTCCGAAGCCATCGTCCCCAGCGCCAAGCGCGACCTGGTGTTGGTGCAGGGCGTGGAGCCGTCGCTGCGGTGGCGCACCTTCAGCGCCGCGATCGTAGAGCTCGCGGAAGCCCTGGGGGTACAGCTGGTGATCACCTTGGGGGCGCTGCTGGCGGACGTGCCCCACACGCTCCCGGTGACGATGACCGGCTTCTCCTCGGACCCCGCCCTGATGGAGCGCATGGGAACCGCCAGCCACCCGAGCAGGTACGAGGGGCCAACGGGAATCGTGGGTGTCCTGCACACAGCGACCACCGAAGCGGGCCTGCCCTCGATGAGCCTGTGGGCGAGCGTCCCCCACTACGTCGCCGCGGCCCCCAGCCCAAAGGCGGCGTTGGCGCTGGTGCGCCGCCTGGAGAGTCTCGTGGGTGTGCCGGTGGATGCGCAGGAGCTGGAGGAGGCGGCCGCGAACTATGAGCGCCAGGTGGGGCTGGCGGTGTCGAGCAACCCGGAGGTGCAGGCGTTCGTGGAACGCCTGGAGCAGGACGCCGAAAGCGATGAGGACGAGGACACGTCGGGGAATGGGCGGACGGGCGGGTGGGGCTCTATCGCATCGGAGGACCTGCCCTCGGGGGAGCTGCTGGCGAGCGAGTTCCAGCGCTTCCTGCGGCAGCACGGCGAGAGCTCTTGATTAAAGAGTCGGGGGGGGGG
>JBOGYA010000037.1:0-2758 GCA_050696515.1 Solirubrobacteraceae bacterium | reverse complement strand
CCCCCCCCCGACTGAGGGAGGAGAGGGTCCTTCTCCTGCCGGCGAGATATGAGGCCGGCAGACTCTCCCGCGCTCGTGGTCTCCTCGAGCCCGAGGCGGGGGAAGCTTGAGCTCAGACCAGGCGCAGAACGCGCTCCTGCAGGCGGCTCGCGAAGTCGGTGCCGTCTTCCAGACGCGCCCGCACGGTGTCTTCGATCTGGGCCTGAGCCTTCTCGATCTGGGTCTGGGTCTGCTCCACCTGGGTGGAGAGGCTCTTGGTGAGGCTGTCCCGCCGCTGCTCGAGCTCGCGCCGGCGCTCGCGCAGTTCGCGCTCGACGCGGGTGCGGGTCTTACGGACCTCGCGCTCCAGCCGGCTGCGGGCGGTGCTGCCGCGACGCTCGAATTTGCGCAGCTGGGCCTGAGCCTTCGTGGGGGTGGAGTAGTTGGAGAGCGCTTCGCTGACGCCCGATGCGACCCGCTCGCGAGCGACGAGGGCGGCCCCGACCGGGATCAGGACGGCGCGTTCTGCATAGTCGCCGACGCGACCGGTGGCGCTGCGCGTAGAGGTGGTGCGGGCGCCCCGGGCGCTCTTACCCGCAGACCCGACTCGGGCCGCGGAGCCGCGAGATGTGGCGCGCGAGCGCCCTGCGCCAGCTCCGGCGCTACGGGCCCTGGAGGCTTTGGTGGCGCCGGCGGCGCGCTTGGATGCAGTGGGTTTGCTGGATTTGGTGGAGCGAGGGGCGTGAGCAGAAGCAGTGCTATTGGCCATGGGGAGGCGGTCTCCTAAGTCTGGTGGTCCTCGGGGAGGATCTGGGTGGGTACGTTTGTTCTGCGGATCTCGGCGATGCAAGCACCGTCGAACACGTGTTTGTACCCTGCACTTCCTACATCGTTACACCAAAAGCTTAGCACGATGTGAAGGCCCGGTAAAAACTGACTTTAGGCCAAGCAAGATTGTAACATGAGGAACATGTGTTCGAGCCACTGTTGGGGAAGCGTGCAGTCAGAGCTGCCCGTCCCTGCTGGAGCCTGTCGCCAAGTGGGAGGACGGGCGCACGGGGCGGCTGCGCCCGCGATCTGAGGCCCCGCTCAGCCGGTGCGCGCGAGCCACGTGTCGGGAGCCTGGAGCTCGGCAGCGGTGGGGAGGTCGTCCGCGGACCGCCACGCGCGCGCCAGCGCAGAAGGCCCACCGGCAAGGACGACGGCGTCGCAGAAGCGCCGGCCCTCCTCGTACTGGCGCAGCTTCAGCTCCAGGCCGAGCAGCCGCTCGAGCACCCGCCAGGGCAGCCCGCGGGTGACGCGGCGACGGGTCATCGCGGCGCGCAGGCGCGGCAGCGAAGGGAGCACCTCGGCGCCGACGGCATCCATCACGTGCTCGGCGTGGCCCTCGACGAGCGACATCGTGGCCTGCAGCCGCTCCACCAACCGCCAGCGCTCCTCGCCGAGGGTCAGCCGCACCAGTTCCCCGTGGCGCAGGCGCTCGGCGAGCGCGCGGGCGTCGCCGGGGAGCCGCAGGAGAGCACCGAGGGAGACCGTCACCTGCAGACCCTCGATCAGCTCCCGCAGGAGCCCCGCAAGGTGCTCGCGCAGCCAAGGGGCCCCGGAGAACTGGACAGCGTGGGTGATCTCGTGGATCGTCACCCAGGCGAGGAGCTGCTCGCGGTCCACCTGCATGTTGTGGGCGGCCTGAGCGAGGTTGGGGGCCACGAGCAGCAGGCGAGGAGTGACGGAGGGGTCGAGCAGGGCGAGGTCGTACTGGCCGAGCACCCGCTGGGAGAGCAGGCCCGCCATCGCTCCAACCTGCGCCCCAAGCAGCAGCCCGCCGGCGGCGCCAAGCGCGTCGTACAGAGGCCCGAGGTCCTGCCCGGGGCGCTTCCAGTTGCGGCGCGGGCGGCGGCCGCGCTTCCCGCCCGCCTGCTCGGCGAAGGACTCGAGGATCGGGCGCATGGTTTGCAGGTTGGCGGCGATCCAGCGAGAGCGATCGACGGCTTCCAGGGGGGGCAGCTCGTCGGGGAAGGCGAGGCCGGAGTAGTCGCTCACGCGACGGGCGAACTGGAGGGCCAGCGGCTGCACGGTCTCGTCAAGGATCAGGGCCCGCCCGCCCGGCGGGCCTCCAATCTTGGGGGACCCTGCGATCAGCTCCCCCACGCGCTGTGCGGTGCTCCAGTCGATGGCGTCCACACAGGGAGGGTAGAGCTACAGGAATATCCTCTTGAATCGTGCCCTCCTCGCTCGACGACATCACCAGAGCCCGCGGCGCGGGGGACGCAGTGCAGCAGGCGGAGCTGCTGAAACGCGCGGAGGTGCGGGATGTGCTGGCGTGGATGCGCCTGTTGATCGACCCCCGGGACGCGGCGGCAGCGGTGCGCGCGTTGGCGCGTCCCCCCGTCGAGCTGCGCCAAGTGGATCTGGCGCGGGTGATCCAGATGGTGCGGCGCCAGCGCTTAGAGGTAGTGGCAGCGCTCGCGGCCGCGATGGAGTCTCCGCAGCTGCCGCCGGAGGCGCGGGAGCGAATTGGACGCTTCCTGGAGCTGCACCGGTGGGCTGCGGGGGGCCTGGACACGGTGCGGGCGGACCTGTTCGTGGGGCGCCTGATCGAGCGCCTCGGCCTGCGCCGGCGGCAGTTGCTCGCCGCGGACGGCGAGGATGCGCTGCGGCTCGCGAGCTTGGCGGGCCTCTGCGAGCTGGCGGAGGAGTTCGTCGGATCCTCGCCCAGGCCGACGGCGCGGGCGCTGGCGATCCATTTGATGGCGGCCTCCGAGGAGAGCCAATCGAAGAT
>JBOGYA010000036.1:0-15298 GCA_050696515.1 Solirubrobacteraceae bacterium | reverse complement strand
CGATATCCCTGCTTTGCATCCAGTGGTACATGTCTCGGCTTCCGCTTTGCCGTCTTTCACACCCCACCCAATAGCCATTTCGAACGTCCCCGAGGAAGAAAACTTCTCAATGCGATTATTTCCGGTGTCGCTGACATACACGCTTCCGGTACTCTGATTGATCGCGATACCCCATGGTTTCGAGAATTGCCCGTTCCCTGTCCCTTTCGATCCATAGGCCGCGATAAACGACCCCGTGGATGAGAGCTTCTCGATACGCGAGTTTTCCATGTCGACCACCCATACGTTTCCGCTCGCGTCGGTAGCTACGGTCTCCGGGTCTTTGAACTGCCCGTTGCCTGACCCTTCGCTTCCGAGCGTGGAGGAAAACACCAGCGGGTACACCGATTCCGAGGTGCCTCCAGGCGCCTTCGTCTCAGTCACGTTACCCGTGGTCGAGCTGTATTCGGTGCTATGCACCAGGTCCAGGCCGGCCGGGTCCGTCGCGGCCGACGTGGGCGCATGGAGTTTCCATCCCAGCCCTCCCTGACCACCGTAAGATTTGGTGGTAGTGCGAACATCGGCTTCTTCGCTTCCGTACTTCGCGCCTTCAGTCGTGGTCGTAACCAGATAGTACGGGCCGCCAGACGGAGCGTTCTGATCGTAGGTGTAGCGCGCGTGGTTACGGGCTTCCACCTGCGTTCCACTGGCAAGTTTGACAGTATGCTGAGGGCCAAGGACGTCGATCAGCTCAGTCCCCGCGGCGAGGCTCTTTGAGGGTTCAGCCGCGTTGTATTCGCTTTTGGTATCCAAAAGTTTTGACTCTTCAGCAGAACTGCTTCCGTAGGAGAGCGCAAGCGCACGGTTGGCCGGGCTAAGTGTCCGTACCACGTTGTTGTTCGCATCATATTCGGTGGTCGAGATATCTTCTGAGGAGCCGCTGCCCGGCTGCGCGATGTTGACCGTGCGATCCTCGCTGTCGAGATAGTAGACGGTCGCCCGTTTGTAGCCTGTGGGTGGTTTCGCGGGTACTTCATCGGGCGGGAAGATCGCGGTCGCGTCCGCTGGTGGATCGACGCTCTGCCCCCATTTTGCGACCGTTGACGAGCCCATTTCGTGGGGAGCCCCAGAGCCCGACACGGCGACGTGATAGGCCATTGTTATCTGTGCGGTTTTCGCCAGCCTTGAGTTGTAGCGGCTGATTGAGAGCAGCCGGCCGGGATTTGAGTCTCCGCTGATCGTCCCGTAACCAAAGGTCCATTCCTGCTGGCCGGGTGGTGTCAAACTGGTCACGTGCCCGCTGGAGTCGTAGCCGTACGTCGTCTTGAGAGCCGGAGAGATCTTTGGGTTCCACTCAGCTCGCAGCCGACCCTGTTTGTCATAGGCGTACTGCGCCACGGCTGTTTTGGTCATTTCTTTACTCGAAGTGTTGTATGCCGTGAAAATGACTTCGGACAGTCGGCCTTCGTATTCCCCCCATTCGCCGGAGCCTTCCCCCGTCGCGGTCGTGTGTTCTGCGTACTTGAACGTCAGAGCACGACAGCCCGGTTCGAGTTTTGTGGAGCACAATCCGCTTACAGGTTCCGGTGCAAGGACTTGCGTGGGCTCCGTAATTTCTTTACTGGTTGTCGTAAACGAGTAGCTCACCGGGTTCAGTCCGCCGGCACTCGTGGACTGCACGATTGTCTTGGGTACAAACGGCGCTTTGCTGGAAGGCTGCGCAAAAGTCGTGGCGTTTCCCGCTGCATCGGTAAGCTTGTAGGTCACGGGGTTGGTCGTCGGTTCGGTCAACGTGTCGGTCTGGAACCCTGTAGGCGAGACATAACCTCCGCTCCCGTTCGACGTAAAAGTGATCTGCGCTCCGGTCGCGTCATAGAGGGCAACGCTCCCGTTAGGCAATGGAGTAAGACTCTGCCACTGAGCGACACCCGAATCCGGCACACTCAACGTCCACCCTGGGCCAAACGGGCCGTTGGAACCATGCGTTGGGTAGCGCGAGTCATAGACGCGGCTGACCGTCAAATTCGCGGTTCCTCCGGAGACCGATGCGTCCGCGGCATCCAAGCTGTAATCGCCGGTTGCCAGGTTGACTTTGCCGGGCCCTGCCGGAACATACGCCGCTTCGTTGATCGTAACGTTGAACGACTGCGTGCCGAGGTTACCTGCCCAGTCCCGCGCCCGCACTTCGATGGTATGTGTGCCAGCGCCGTATTCCTGCGCGGGCATCGTCCACGTTCTCGATAGACCGAAACAGTTTTCCGCTGGTATGCCTTGTGGGCTTGGACACTCTGTATTCACTGTTTCAATATGCCTCTTATCTACAAATACTTCGTAATAATGCACTCCTGACTGCGGAGCGGAGTTGCTGCCATCTTCCGTCGTGATATTTAGCGAATATTCGCCATCGCCGATCGGCGCGCTCCTATCTTCGTACAACGCCCCGGAGAACGCGACCGTCGGCGCCGTCTGATCGACATACAACGCAGGGGCGGCGAGCTGCTGCCTCTCATTCCCGGCGGCGTCATATGCGTACACCCCCAGAGTATATGCACCCGTGGAAAGCCCTGAAAGGTTGATCGGGCTCGAGTCACCAGTCGCCGGACAACCAGAGAACCCATTGCCAGCGCTACACGAAAGGCTTTGTGCGAAGAACGGCTGACCCTGACCATTCCTGTAGCCAGGCGGTATCTCCAATTCAAACGCCTCGACCCCAAGGCCTTGATCATGCGCATAGATGATCGCTTCCGACGGACCGTGCTGCACCCACTCGCTCGGCAACCCATTCAATTTCACTTCATTAGGAGCAGTAGAGTCAAGATACGTCACCGACGCCCCAGAGATCTGGACGTAGTTATAGACCGTCTGGCCTCCCGACCACAATTCATCCGCCAGCTGGAAATACTGCCCACCATAATTCTCGTCACAGAGCGGTTTTATACCCCCATCTTTACCTTTCCCAGTCTGAGCGCAGAACGCCATCGGCTGGTTTGTATAAACTTGGCCAGTATAGAGTGGCGATGGTCCAGTCGCACCTTCGTAGCCATTAAGGCTATAGACCGGTTCGCTCCCGTTACTCGCCCCAATACCGGCTATAATAGAGGATTGGTTCAAGCCTTGATGGTAAACGCCGCTGACGTCCACGCGAGTTATCGACGCGCCACCTTCGGCACCAGCACCGGGAGCATCAACATACCACTCGCCGTAACTACCACCTGCCGGCCCGGGATTCGTACCCACCTGAATCAGATTGTAGTATTCCGGGAAGCCGAAGCACCCGCAGTTATCAGCGTGGTACCATCCACGCCAGACGTGCGCTTCATTACTCGTGCCGTAGTAGCCGACCATGAGCGGATCGACGAGCACAGGGAAATCAACATTCCCACTCAAACCCACATGAGTTGTGAGCGTATCGCCACTCACAGTGTAGGAAACCGGCAACGGATAACCCGCCGCGTCCACCGCCGAGGCGGGCGGAACCAGTAGCAGAGTCTTGCCTTCCATCACGACTTCGGCGCCCCCTGGGATCGCCGAGCTAGACTGCAACGACGCGCCAGTCGGCAATGTAAACACGAGCGCATTATCCTGCGAACTCTGCTGCGAGCGCAACTGCCACGAAGTCTCAGCACCACCCGGAAGCGGTTCTACCGCAAAGTCGGTGTCCTGCGCAGTGTTGGCGAAAACAACACGGTTGCCCGCAATCATAGGGGCTTCTGGTGCGCCAGCAGCAGCCGGCGCAACGCTGACCCCCGACGCAAACGAAACGCCACCTGCAGGATTCTTCGAGATCGAAATCGGGACCAACGGGTGCGCAGGCGAGAATGCGTCGCCGTGGTCTTCCAAGGTCATCGAGACCGGAACCTGCTGCCCCGAGCCATCTTCCACGCGCAACGGAAAGGTGGAAGCCACGACCGCGCTCTGTCCGCTGGGTAGCGTCTCCCGCACGCTGTTGGACCCAAGATACGCGGTGATGTGGGCGCCTTCTCCGCTCCCTGGCGGCGTCCACCCAGGACGTTCGATCTTGAACACCCGCTGAGCCAATGCAACCGCGGCACTACCGCCCATGCCTTCATACGCAGTCCGCGACGCGGCATCGGCACTCAACTGAGCTGCGGTCGGCGCCAGGACACCCTGAAATGGAGGAGCCAACGACAACGGCGGAGGACTAGGAACGACCAGAGGGCTTTCAAGCGACGTGCTGCCCGTGCCGCCCAGCGTTGAGGAGCCTTCGGCAAACGCGACGGGTGAAGTGATCACCAGCCCCGTCAGGCAGAACCCTATGCACACAGCCAGCGATCTCAGCGCTGCTTTCGTCATCGCCCTCTGCACAACGTTCATTCCCACTCCTTTGCTATTTGCCTGTGTTGACACGGTGCCAGCGAGGTTGGGGATCGGAACGGGGGGCTGGTATTCCGCCGATGGCGAGGTGTCCAGGTTGGGCGTGAGCGAGAGCGCATCGATCGCGCGGGCAGCCCGACGCCTCTCCTTCGGCGGGCGCCCGTGCGGACTCGAGTCCCCAGGTGCGCCAGGGCGGCGCCAAGCTTTTCGGGCTCCCTTGTCTTGTTTGTCTTGTACGTGCAAAGGGTGCGATGGAGGGGCGGGAGCGCGATTGGCGGCGCGTGGCGTGGCCTTCGCAGAGTGCTTGGCGTCTCGTCATGCGCCGGATGATGCGGCAAGTTTGGTGTCCTGCCTAGTCAAACTTTGAAGGTTCAAACTTTGAGTATCTGGCGGCGAGAGGGAGACGCGGCTGTCCTGCGATCCGAACTTCCACTAAGCTGCATGATTCATGAACGAGCCGGCCCGGAAGAAGAGCGTCAGCAGTGCCTCGGGGATGCGCTCGCCGGTCTATTGGTCGCTCCTCGGGCTCGTGATCAAGCGCCCCGGCTACGGGTATCAGCTCGTGAAGCGCTTCGAACTCGAATATGGCGATGATCTGCCGCTCAGCAGCGACTCGCATATCTACACGGCGCTGAATGAGCTGCGGCGTAGAGGGCTGGTCGAAGCGATACCCGGTGCGGAGGTCATCGAGTCTGATGGGCGCCAGCCCAAGCCGCGGTATCGAGCGACCGTCAGGGGTTTGCAGGCTTACCGCGACTGGCTATGTGGCCAGGTACGTGAGGATCGCCGCCAAGCACGGCTCTTCTTGCGGCAGTTGGCGGTTCTCGCCCACGACCCCGCCGGGGGGCTGGAGGTCATCGCGTGCCTGGAGCAGGCATCCTTGGAGGAGGCCGGTCATGCGAGCGCCGTCTCCGCGAGAGGGGCTCGTTCGGATGAGGTGTCTGGATTGCTTGATCGGCTGGTGTCCGAGGAGAGCCGTCTCGTGTCGCAGGTCAAGCTTCTATTTGCCGAATATGCCCGTGGCGAGTTCGAGGCGCTCCCGAGCAGGGGGTCTTGCCGCGATGGGCCTGCTGCTTGAGCTTCAGCACGTCAGCAAGCGCTACGGCCACGGGTTGGGCCAGCGCACGGTGCTTCGCGATGTCTCGCTGGCGCTTGAACCGGGGGAGCTGGTCGTGATCTGGGGCCGGCGGCGCTCCGGCCGCTCTACGTTGCTGCGCGTCGCCGCAGGCGTTGAACCACCGGACTCGGGCGTTGTGCGTTTCGCTGGGAGCAATCTGGCCGGTCACCGCGGAGATCTCCTGGGCGGCGGCATCGGCTATTGCCAGTGCTCGTTTCTTCCCACCGAAGGGCAACTCGTGCTCGACCAGCTGATCGTCAGCCAGCTCGCTCGCGGGGTCCCGCCGTTGTTGGCAGCGTCACGCGCCAAGAGCGCGCTTGAGCGTTTGGGAGCTGAGCGGTGCGCAACGCTCAGACCGGGGGAGTTGAGCGGCGAGGAAGCGGTGCGTGTCGCGATCGCTCGCGCGTTTGCCCTCGAACCGAAGCTGCTCGTGATCGATGAGCCGACTCTCAACGTGGATCTCCTTGTCCGGGATGAGATTCTGCTGCTGTTGCGTTCGCTCGCCGACGAGGGCATCGCGGTACTGGCTAGCGCCGGGGAGAGCACTGGCCTCGCCGGCAGCGATCGTGCGCTGTCGATCGGCAAAGGGGAGCTCCACGGTCATATGACGCCGGAGCTCGCGCAGGTCCTACCGTTGCGCCCTCCAGCCACCCGACAGGCAAGCGCGTGAGCGCGCCCCGCTCGTGCACTACCCGGCGGGGAGTCTCGTGAGCCTGCTGGAGCTCGAGGGGGTCGTCAAGCACTACCGCAGCGTCGCGGAGGAGGTTCGTGCCGTGGACGGCGTGAGTCTGCTGATCGAGCCGGGGGAGATGGTCGCTCTGCGTGGTCCGAGCGGCTCGGGCAAGACGACGCTGCTGCTGCTGATCGCCGCGCTGCTGAAGCCCGAGCAGGGCGTGATCCGCTATGGCGGCCGCGAGCTGTCCTCGTTCTCGGAGAACGAGGCGTGCGACTACCTGATGCGAGACGTCGGGTTCATCTACCAGAGCTTCTATCTCCTGCCTCGCGTCTCAGCCCTGGAGAACGCCTCGCTGAAGCTGCTGCTCGGGGGCGTCGGGATGCGCGAAGCCAGGGACTGTGCGGCCCGGTGGCTTGAGCGCGTCGGCCTCGGGGATCGCCTGGAGCGCACTCCGGGGGAGCTGTCCGGCGGGGAGCGCCAGCGTGTCGCGATCGCGCGTGCGCTCGCGAGCGAGCCTCGGCTGATCCTCGCGGATGAGCCAACCGGGAACCTCGACAGCGCCCGCAGCCGCGAGATCGTCATGCTGCTGGAGTCGATCGCCCAAGAGCGCGGGGCCGGGGTGCTGCTCGTCACCCACGATCCCGAGGCGGCGGCCATCGCCGACCGGCATTGCACGCTACGCGACGGCAAGCTCATCGACGACCAGCTCGACCTCGATGGGAGTGATTCTTTATCAGCGCCGTGCTCGTACTCCTCGACCGTGCGGGGGTGAGCGGCTCTGGCGAGCGCTGTTGAGTACCTGAGGGCGCGTGCCCTGATGCGGCCTTACGCGCTCGTCTACCTCTATCGCACGCGGCTGCGGGTCCACGCCGCGCAGGAGCTGCTCGCCGGTCTCGGTGTCGCGATCGCCGTCGCGCTCGCGTTCGCGGCGACGGTTGCCAACGACAGCCTCGCGGGCTCAGCGACCCAAGTCGTCCACGCGGTCGTGGGTCCCGCGAGCCTCCAGTTGCGCGCACGCGGCAGCGAAGGCCTCGACGAACGCCTGCTCGCGCGCGTGGAAGCACTCTCCGGGGTCAAGCAGGCCGCGCCGCTGCTCGAACAGACAGCGACGATCCGCGGGCCACGCGGCCAGCTCGTAACGGTCGACCTCGCCGGCACCGATATCAGCCTCGTGACGCTGGACGGGCTCGCTCACACCCTCCCGATCGTGGCCCTCTCACCGGGCGGGATCGGCCTCAGCAGAGCAACCGCCGAGGAACTCGGGATAGCGCCCCTGAACACACGAGCACAGGAGGTCTCGCTGGATCTGCGCGGCCACGCCGATCGGCTGAGGGTGGCGGCAGTGCTGGGAGCGGAAGCGTTCGGCGCGCTCTCGCAGGCAAGGGTCGCCGTCATGCCGCTTGCGCGGCTGCAGCAGCTCGCCGGGCTACGGGGGCACATCACGCGCATCCTGGTCCAAACCCAGCCCGGCCGCGAAGCGGCCGTCCGCGCGCAGCTGCAGAGGATCGCCGCCGGCGAGCTCACGGTCGCCCCGGCCGACCAGGACATTGCGCTGCTGCGCCAGGCGCTGCGCCCGAGCGATCAGGCGAGTGGGTTCTTCGCCGCGATCAGCGCGCTGCTCGGGTTCCTGTTCGCGTTCAACGCGATGCTGCTCACCGTCCCCGAGCGACGCAAGTCGATCGCCGACCTACGCCTCGTCGGCACGCGACGCACCGCGATCGTGCAGATGGTCGTCTTCCAGGCTCTCTGCCTCGGGGCCGCGGCCTCGCTCGCGGGGGTGCTCGGCGGCTACCTGCTCTCGCTGGGGGTCTTCCAGCAGCCATCGGGGTATCTCGCCGAGGCGTTCACGCTCGGGACGCGCAACGTCGTCGGTCTGCGCCCGCTGCTGCTCTCCCTGGCCGGCGGGATGATGGCGACATGCCTGGCCTCTGCGGTACCGCTGCTCGATCTGCGCCGCGGTCGCGCGCTCGATGCCGTGTATTTCGACGATGGCGAGCCCGGGAACGCGCTCAGCGGGCGGGCACAGCGAAGATTCGCGCTCGGCGCGAGCGGCCTGCTCGCGCTCACGACGGTAGCCTTCGTGCTGCGGCCCTCGCTCGCGCTGCTCGCCAGCGCCGTGCTCGCGCTGGCTACGGTGCTCGCCGTCCCGCTGGTTTTCGCGGGCATACTGCGCGCTGCCCATGCGCTGACTGTGCGCTTTCAGCGGCTCACGATCCTGCCGGTCGCCGTCACGTCGTTGAAGGCCACGACGTTGCGTTCGCTCGCGCTCGCAGCGACCGGAGCTGTCGCGCTCTTCGGGAGCGTCGCGTTGGGGGGTTCTCGCGGTGATCTGCTCCGAGGGATCGAGGGTTTCGCGCACAGCTACGCAGCCGACGCGAACATCTGGGTCGCCAACCCCGGCGACAACCAGGCGACCGTCGATTTCCGGCCGGACGGCGACGCGGCGCGTATCGCGCGGATTCCGGGAGTCGCCGGCGTGCAGAGCTTCCAGGGCAGCTTTCTCCAGCTGGGCGATCGCCGCGTGTGGGTCATCGCGCGGCCTCCCGGCGCCAACCAGAGCGTCATGAGAAGCCAGCTCATCGAAGGTAACGCGACCACCGCGATCCGACGCCTCGGCGAAGGCGGCTGGATCGCGGTCTCCAAGCAGATCGCAGAAGAACACCACCTCACCGTCGGAAACACCCTCGCCCTACCGACCCCCACGGGCGAAGCCCACCTGAAGATCGCCGCGACGACGACAAACCTTGCGTGGAGCCCCGGCGTGATCTTCCTGGGCACCCGCGACTACAGCCGCTATTGGGCGCCCACGACACCAACCGCGTTCGGCATCGACCTCACACCGGGCGCGAGCGTGTCGCATGAGCGGGTCGCGATCGCGCGTGTGCTGGGGCCCGCGAGCGGCCTCGAAGTCTCGACCGCTCACGCGCTTGAAACCCGCATCAACGCGCTGACCAGCGAAGGGCTCAGCCGCCTCGGAGAGATATCGACACTCCTGCTCCTCGCAGCGATCCTCGCGATGGCCGCCGCGCTGACATCGACAATCTGGCAGCGACGACGGTCGCTGTCCACCCTGCGACTCTCAGGCGCAAAGCCCCACCGGTTGCGGAAGATACTGCTCACCGAAGTCGTGCTAATGCTCGGCGCGGGCTGCCTGACCGGCACACTCGCAGGAATCTACGGCCAGGTTGTGATCGACGGCTATCTCAAACACGTGACCGGCTTCCCCGTCGCAAGCATCGCCACCAGCTGGCGCCCCCTTGGAATCCTGATTGTTGTGGTTCTGGCAGTAATTCTGATCGTGACCATCCCTGGCTGGTTGGCCTCGCGCGTCTCCCCAGCGCTCGCGCTTGAGGAGTAGACACGCCAACCACATTTGAACACCCCGGAGCGCCCGCGACCACTGATGGCGCCCACGTTCGTTGAACAGCTACGCTCGAAGGCGGTGTCCACACTCGGTGATCGTCGGCTCATGGCACGGGCGGGCGTCGCCCTCGTACTCGCGAACGCTCGCTACTGGCCGACCGTAGCGCCAATCGTCCGCAGCCAGCTACGCCGCTGGGAGCAGCGCGCACGGAGAATCCGCGACCCGGCCCTGCAATCCCTCGCCCTGGCAAAGCTCCGCGAGGAGGGCTTCAACGCCGAGGTCGCGGCGACACTCGCGACACTCGCACCTCGCGCGCACCGCACGCGCGCAGTGGAAGCGATCGTCGCCCTGGAGGTCCTCTACGACTACCTCGACGGCCTGACCGAGTCACCCTCGTACGAGGCGTTGCGCGACGGCCGCCAGCTACTCACAGCGTTCACCGACGCCATCACCCCATCCACCGGGCACGACCGGGATTACTACCGCTACCACCCCCAATCCAGCGACGACGGGTACCTCGAAGAACTGGCCGCGGCCGTCAGAAACGCGCTCGCAGCGCTGCCCGCAGCGAATGCAGTCGCCGCCGCCACACAGAGCGCCGCCCTGCGCACCGCCGAAGCTCAGGTGCACGCCCACGCAGTCACCCGCACCGGAACCGCCCAACTTGAAGAGTGGGCCAAACACGAGGCCGCGAGCACGGCGCTTGAGTGGCGCGAGTTCCTCGCCGGCGCGGCGTCCTCCGTACTCGCAGTACACGCACTGATCGCAGCCGCCGCCGACCAGCGCACCACACCCACGCAGGCCATGGCAATCGACAGAGTCTACCTCTCGATCGCGGTGCTGAGCACGATGCTCGACAGCCTCATCGACTACACGCGCGACCAGGACACTGGCGAGCCGGGGTACCTCCGCTACTACGAGGACCCCGACTTTCTCGCGCACCGCCTCGCGAGCGTCACCCACGATGCCGCGAAGGCAGCCCATGACCTCCCAAACGGACCACACCACATCATGACGCTCGCCGGGGTGGTCGCCTACTACACCTCGGCACCAGCCGCAGCCAGCGAACCAACACGGCCTGTCGCCTTGCGCATCCAGCGGGAGCTCACACCTCTCATCATGCCGACGCTCGCAGTCATGCGAGCATGGCGGCTCGCGAAGCGGTTGCGCCTGCGGTGGCACGGCGGGTCGCCCGCAAGAGACAACAGGCCCGCTTGAGCGCTACGGTCATCACCCCGGTCCTTCGGACGGCACGCTACGTCGCGATCATCACCGACGGTAACGGCCGCTGGGCAAGCGCCCGGGGCCTGCCCGTCAACGCGGGCCACGAGGCCGGCGCGGACACCCTCAAGGCACGTCTGCGCGACGCCGTGGAACTCGGCATCGAGGAGCTGACGGTGTACTCGTTCTCAACCGAGAACTGGGCGCGGCCCGCGGAGGAGGTGCGGGGGCTGATCTCGATGCTCGCGCAACGCATCGCCACCGAGACCCCCGAGCTTCACCGGGAGGGCGTGCGGATGCGCTTCATCGGCCGCCGCGAGAGAGCGCCAGAGCAGCTGGCAGCGCAGATGCGCTGGGCCGAGGAGCTCACCGAGCACAACCGCACGATCACGCTGTTCGTCGCGTTCAACTACGGCGGGCGCGCCGAGATCCTCGACGCCGCCAAGCGCTTCCAGGGCGAGACCGAGGAGGAGTTCCGCCGCTGCCTCTACGCGCCGGAGATGCACGACCCCGACCTGCTCATCCGCACCGGCGGCGAGCGGCGCCTCTCCAACTACCTGCTGTGGCAGGCCGCCTACTCCGAGCTCGTCTTCCGCGAGGAGCTATGGCCCGACTTCACGCGCACGGCACTCAAACAGTCGCTCGCCGAGTTCAGCACGCGGCGACGGCGCTTCGGCGGGCGATGAACGAAAGAGCCGCACGCCCAGCGTAGCCGAATCTCTCTAAAGATATACTGTCTTACTGAATAATCCCGATCAGCGACAGCAGAAGACGTCACGGAGTAATGAGCAGACCGTCCACCGCGAGTACGCCACGACGTACGACAGTCACAGGCTCCACGGCCACCAGCGCAGCGCTCCTTGCAATCCTCATCCTCGGAGCGCCTGCTGGGACCGCCTCGCCCGACCGGGCCAAGCGCCTTCGTTCAGCCCATGCTGCGCGCACACTGAGCGCGACCGACACCGCCAAGCTGCACTATGTCCCGCCCGCTCACGGGTCGCGACTCTACGAGGAAGGCGCGGCCGCCGGGACCCTTCCCGGCAGGATGCAGGCCCACATCGAAGTTGGTCCGACCACCACTGGCAACTTCACAATCTACGTCCGCGGCGGCGGGACGATCAAGGGTCACGGGACAGCAACCATGCACGGCTCCGGCACATACGAAAGCTTCAGCGGAACGCTCGTGGTCACCGGAGGCACCGGCCGCTACGCCCACGCCCACGGGAAGGCAGGGCTCTACGGCACGTTCAACCGCAAGACCTACGCCCTGCTTGTGCAGACCACCGGCCGGCTCGCCTATTGAGCAAACAGTGCGGCGCAGAGGAACAGCGTGCCGTGCCCACGACCTCCTGGTCGCTGCACTGCTCTGCGCTCTCCTCCCCACGACCGCGCACGCCGCGCAGTCGGTGCGGCTCTACGCAACGCTCACCCCCAAGCAACTCGGCCACGCCACCACGATCGGCTTCGGCTTCCAGATCACCGCCCCCGCCGGCCGGGTACCACCGCCCCTAACAAAGGTCGAAGTAAGCTACCCCAGCGACCTCGGGATCGCCCTCAGCGGCCTCGGCCTCGCCACCTGCGCCCCAAGCACACTCGAAGAACTCGGGCCAGCAGGCTGCCCCACCGACTCGCGCATGGGCTACGGCACCGCGCTCGCGGAGATCCCCATCGGCCCCGAGATCGTCCACGAGACCGCGCACATCACGCTCCTACGCGCCCCAACACAGAACGGACGCCTCGCGCTGCTCTTCTACGCCAACGGCGAAATCCCCGTATGGGCGCCGGTCACACTCCCCGGCCTCCTGCTCCCCGCCCCCGCGCCATACGGCGGACGCATCGACATAAACGTCCCCCTGATCCCCAGCCTCCCCGGAGCACCCCCCGTCGCCATCACCAAGCTGCACTCCACAATCGGACCGGAGCACCTCACCTACTACGAACACCTCCACCGACGCGGGGTCGGCTACCGCCCCAAGGGCATCCTCCTGCCCCAGCGGTGCCCCCACGACGGGTTCTCGTTCGCCGCCGCACTCACATTCGATGGTGGCGAGCAGGCCCGCGCCCGCACGACCGTGCCCTGCCCACGTAGATAGCTAGCTTCGGCCCCGAGCCTCAGGGTCTGTCCGGATAGACCCTTGGGCTGTCCATGGCAGGCGCTTGACGGCGCCGCGTAGCTGGTGGGCATTGACGCGGGTGTAGCGCTGCGCGGAATCCAGGTGCTTGTGGCCCAGGAGCTCCTGGATCTGGCCCAGGTTGGCGCCCGCGCCAAGCAGCTCGGTTGCGAAGACGTGGCGCAGCGTGTGGGGCGTGATGCGCTTGCGCCCGCTCACGCCAGCCGCCGTTGCATAGCGGCGGAATGTGAGCGCCATGATGCTCGCCGCGAAGAGCAGGCGACTCGGATCAGCTCGGGTCGCGACTCGTGCGTATAAGTATCGTGGTCGATAGCGTGCTCGTTTCGCGCTACAGTTGAAATGTCATGAGCACGCTCGCCTACGCTGACGAGGCCCGCCGCATCCGCGAGCTCGCGCCGCTCACCGAGCGCGACATCGCGCGTGGCACCGGTGCCGCGCGCTCAACCGTGGGTGCGTGGCTGCAGCGCACGCGCGCGCCGTCCGGGGTGCGCGCGGACCGAGTGGTCGAGCTCGCCGCGCTCGTCGACCAGCTCGCGCGCGTGCTGGCACCCGAGGCGATCCCCGTGTGGTTGAACCGGCCCATGCCCGCCCTCGGCCACCGCCGGCCGCTCGACGTGCTCGCCGCCGGCGACTACGAGCAGCTCGCCGCGCTCGCCGACGAGCTCGCCTACCCAACCCTCACCTGAAGCGTATGGGTGCGCCACCCACCTGGGTGCCGGTCGCCGGCGCCTGGGTGCGTCACCTGCCGGACGGAGTAGCGCCGCTCGCCACGGCCACCCGGGCGCAGGGACGCTTCCACCAGACAGGAACCCCCGCTGTGTATCTCGCCGATGAGGAGGCGACGATGTGGGCGGAGTGGTATCGAGCGCTCGCCGAGCACCTCGACGCCGACCCCGAGTACCGCCGCGAATTGGAGCACCACGCTCGCCCGAGCGGTCGCAGTGAAGGTGATCTTCTACCGCGCCGAGCACAGCCTCAGCCAGACCGCGCTCGCAAAGCGCCTGCCGATGAGCGCCGATCTCCCGACGATCGGAACTGCTATGTCCCCGCCCGGGAACTGCTATGTTTCCGCCCGTGTTCCGGAGATTCGTCCAAGTCACGTGCGCTCTCTGCGGGTTCTGTGTTACTGGTGCTATCGCGGCCTCGCTTACTCTGATGGGCTCGTCGACGGCGCTCGCGGCGCCCATGTGGTCGGCCCCTGACCCGGTCGATCCGGCCATCTACGCGCCGTCGGTGTCGTGCTCGTCAGCCTCGTTTTGTGTGGCGGTAGGCTTTGCCTCATCTTTCGGTTCAGCGGCGGTTTACAGCGACGGTACGTGGAGCGAAGCAAGCCTGATCGACTCTCAGGCGCATCCCTCCTCGGTCTCCTCAGTCTCCTGCACTTCGTCCTTCTTTTGTATGGCGTTGGATGGCACCGGCGGGGCTCTCACCTACAACGGCAGCACGTGGAGCGCCCCAACCCCGACCGGCACGGATCTGACTTCGGTGTCATGCACCTCCTCATCGTTCTGCGCTGCCGTGGGAGGTTCGGGGCAGGCCGCCATCTATAATGGCAGCACGTGGAGCGCGCTCACTCACATTGGTAACCAACCCTCCTCGATTTCGTGTACGTCTGAATCCTTTTGCATGGCAGTGGAAGACCCGAACGGCGGGCCCGGGTATGCCGTCACCTACAACGGCAGCACATGGAGCAACCCAAGCGAGATCGACACAGAAAGGAATCACGCCCTGCACTCGGTGTCGTGCGCCTCTTCGTCATTCTGCGTGACGGTGGGCAACTATGGCGAGGAGCTCACGTATAACGGGAGCACTTGGAGCAAGCCCACGAAGATTGGCATCCTCGGTTTCATCCAGTCCGTCTCGTGCCACTCGGAATCCTTCTGCGTGGCTATGACAGGTGGAGGGGAAACGGCTACCTACAATGGCAGCACATGGACTGTGTCGGCTCATGTCAGCGAATGGGCAGCGTCGGGCGCTGTGGCGTGTCCGACCGAATCCTTCTGTCTAGCGGTCGGCGAATATTCGTCCACCTACAACGGGAGCACCTGGACCAGCGCCGTGCCGGTGGGCGGTGGCGGACTCACTTCGGTGTCGTGCTCGAGCTCCTCACTCTGCACGGCTGTGGACTTTTACGGTAGAGCGCTCACGTACAACGGGTCGACGTGGAGCGCACCGAGCTGGCACGCCTGTGCGCGCGTGTGGAGAGCGACTGGGCCGGCGCCCACACCGGCCTGCTCGACCAGCTCGCCTCACTCCACGGCGCCGTGGACACCGCGCTGTGCATCGACTTCCGCTCGCTGGCGGTGCAACCGGTGCCGCTGGTGCTGGGAGGCTGGCGCCTGGTCGTGCTCGACTCCGGCGAGCGCCACGCGCACTCGAGCTCCGGCTACAACCGCCGCCGCCGCGAATGCGCGCGCGCCTGCGAGCTGCTCGGGGTGGCCTCGCTGCGCGAGGCCGACAGTGCGACCGTCGCG
>JBOGYA010000035.1:0-15502 GCA_050696515.1 Solirubrobacteraceae bacterium | reverse complement strand
GGGTTCTGACGGCAACCTGTGGTTCACCGAGTATGGCACTGAGAAGATCGGGAAGATCACCACCTCGGGCACGATCACCGAATATGGGCTGCCGTCGGAAAGCGGCCCGTGGCAGATCACGGCGGGTCCGGACGGCAACGTCTGGTTCACTGACCTTGGCACTGAGAAGATCAGCAAGATCACCACCTCGGGTACGATCACCGAATATGGGCCATTGCCGGCGGGCAGCGGCCCCGCCGGGATCACCACGGGTCCAGACAAAAACCTGTGGTTCACCGATTGGGGCACGAGCAAGATCGGTAAGATCACGACGTCGGGGACTGTGACAGAATATTCTATCGCTAAAGAAAGCAGCCCTGCGTACGGGATTGTTGCTGGTCCGGACGGCGACCTGTGGTTCACCGAGTCCGGTTCGAGCAAAATCGGCAGGATCACGACGTCTGGTGTGGTAACAGAATATTCTCTACTCTCGGGCAGCTATGATCCGTTTGGGATTGCCGTTGGCCCGGACGACAACGTGTGGTTCACCGCCAGCGGGCCCAACAAGATCGGGAAGATCACGCCGTAGAAGAGTCATATGGGCCTCCAGGCCCCCGAGGATGGTGTTTGCCTTCGGGGGTCTGGTCGTCCCGTCGGAGCGGCGATGATACTCGATATAGTTCCGGTCATGGAACTGCGTACGACTGCCGAGCAGGGGGATCGTGAGGGTCGAGCACCCTGCCGTCGCAGTGTGCTGCGCGGGAAGCGGCGGGCGTTTTGCGTCGCCGGGCTCCTCGCGTTGGTGCTTGTGGCTGTTGCTCTATCCAGTGCTGGCCTGGCGCTCGCCGTCTCGCCGCTGAGCTGGTCCTCACCGACTCTTATCGATGCGGCGCCGCCCGAACCGATCCTCGACGGCGTGTCGTGCATATTGGACGAATGCGTCGCGGTCGATGAGTTCGGGAACGTCCTTGCCTCAACTGACGTAACGTCTGGGTCGCCGATATGGAGCGTCAGCGACGTTGACGGCAGCGCTGAACTTCTCGGCGTGTCGTGCACGGTGGGACCGCTGTGTGTAGCTGTCGATGGCGCCGGCGATGTCGTCGTCTCGACCCATCCGACCAGCGGCGCAGGCGATTGGAGCGTAGCTCACGTCGACGGCAGTCGTGCTCTGCTGGGTGTGTCCTGTGTATCGGGACCGCTGTGTGTAGCCGTTGACAATGCTGGCGACGTGCTCACTTCGACAGATCCCACAGGCGGTGAACACGGATGGGCGGTCACACACCTGAACGAAGAAGTGATACACGCCGTATCGTGCGCGACCGCCTCACTCTGCGTCGCTGTGGAGAACAACGGGAACGTAATCGCCTCTACAGAACCAACGAACGGTGAACACGCATGGACGCCTGCCCACATCGACGGCGAAAGGTCGATCTTCGACGTGTCCTGTCCATCGACCTCGCTGTGTGTCGCCGTGGACCTTGCAGGGGATGTACTCACATCGAGCAAACCAGCAGGCGGCGCAGGCACCTGGACCGTGACAGAAGTGGACGAACATGCGCTCGGCGCCATCTCATGCTCGTCGCCGTCGAGCTGCGTCGCGGTCGATAGTGTAGGTCACGTGCTCACTTCGGCGGAACCGGCCGGCGGCAAGAGTGCGTGGGCCGCCACCCACATCGACCCGGGCGAATATCTATTTGGTGTCTCGTGCACCAGTAGTCTGTGTGCGGCGGTGAACGGGTACGGCGATGTGTTCACCGCGACCGATCCAGGCGGTGGAGCCGGGAGCTGGACGAACACGCACATAGACAGCAGCAATCCCGCCAGCATCCTCGGTGTCTCCTGCGCTTCGACAACGCTCTGCCTGGCAGTTGATAACGCACATGACGTTCTCATCTCAACGGAACCGACCAACACCCACGCTTGGGTTACAACGGGATCACACGAAAGGGGTGGAGGGACCTTCCGCGCAGTGGCGTGTCCATCTGCATCGGTGTGCTTGGCTGCGGAAGAATACGGCGTATATACATCTGATCCAACGGGCAAGAGCCCTGATATTTGGACCCAGCGATTTGAACGTCCATTCCCCGAAATCTTGGATCCAGGCGTGGAATATCTCGGACCGCTCGCTAGCATTTCATGCGCCTCCGCAACATTTTGCATCGCAAACCTGGACTCCTTCAACGATTTTGACAGGCTCGCAAGTTCAACTGATCCGGCGAGCGCCTGGCATGCTGTCGTCGGAGAAGGCCGCATCGTAGGCAGCGGCAACCACCGTCCGCCGCCCAACCAATACGACGACCCAATCCTCGGTGTGTCGTGTGCCTCGGAATCGCTTTGCGTCGCTGTCGATGCCGCCGGTAACACGATCACTTCCACCGATCCCGCAAGCAGCGGAAGCATGTGGACGATCGCCCCGGTGGAGACTCAGCCCATTTGGGGCATATCGTGTCCCTCAAGCTCGCTGTGCGTCGCGATAGATCACGCAGGCGATGTTCTCACCACCACCGACCCGACCACAAGCACACCGAGCTGGACGATCACCGATGCGGACGGGACGAACCATCTCATTGGTATCTCCTGCGCCTCGGAATCGCTATGCGTGGCCGTCGACGCCGCCGGGAACGTGCTCTCCTCGACCGACCCGGCGGGTGGCCCCGGAGCTTGGAGCGTCGTACCGGCGGACCCGGGTCACACGCTCACCAGCGTGTCGTGTACGCCGGCGGTCGCAGGTCTGTGCGTGGCAGTCGATAACGCCGGCTATGCGGTGACGAGCACCTTCTCCCCGCAGACCGAAGGTGGCCGGCCCGGTGGCGAATCTGGCGGTGGCCAGACCGGCGGGACCACCACCTCGCTAGAGCCCTCGCTACCGCCTCCAGTTGTTGGCGTGTTCAGAGTCTTGAGCGCCAAGGTTGGACGGGATGGCCAGATCGTGCTCACATTCGAAGCCCCAGCTGCCGGATCGATCGACGCCCGAGCGACTGTGTCGATCCGCAAGGCGGCGGGATCGAGCAAACGCAAGACCAAGCGCACTCGTAAGGTCACATATGGGACCGGCTCAGCGTTCGCTCCTGGCATCGACACCATGACGGTCACGATCAAGCCAACCAAGAGCGCCCTCGGCGCTCTGAAGAGCTCACGCACGCTGCGCGTGCCGGTCACGATCCTCTTCCACCCACGCAGCGGCTCACCAACGACCGTGAGCGAGACCGTGACCGTTCGCTACCTGCCGCCTCGACGCGCACGTGCGTGCTCTGCGTCGAGGGGCGCCTGCCGTGGGAGCCATGCCGGACGCGGCCCCGCCCAGCCCGCCGTCGTGGGGCACGGAGGCCCCACGCCCCCCACCTTGGGTTCCACATCCACTCACGTGGATGATCCCCAAGCACTACCCTCCAGATCGCCTCCCGCCAGGGCTGCTCGACGGGTGTCGGGTGCAGCTCAGCTCAGGCGACCGCCGCCTTCGCGTCGTGGTTGAAGGAGCCGACCTCGCGCTCTGAGAGCGAGGTGCTCGGCGGGTGGTCCGCCAGCGTCCTGAGGCTGCGGTGAACGTCGGCGAGCAGCAGGTCGGCCATGTCGCGGCTGAACCCGTGGCGCACGAGGATCCGCTGGATCGCGAGCTGCTCGAGGTGGGGGGGCAGCGTGTAGGCGGGCACCAACCACCCGTGGGCGCGCAGCCGGTCGGCGAGGTCGAACAGGTTGAAGCCGTGGTCCTCGCCCTCCTTCAGCTTCCATGACACCGCCGCGATGCCTTCCTGCGGGTCGCCGCCGTGGACGAGCTCGAACGGGCCGAGCTTGGCGATCTCCCGCGCGAGGTGGCGGCAGGTCTCATACGTGGCCCCATGGATGCGGCCGTAGCCCTCGCGCCCGAGGCGGATGAAGTCGTAGTACTGGGTCACCACCTGCCCTCCGGGCCGGGAGAAGTTGAGGTTGAACGTGGGCATCTCCCCGCCGAGGTAGTTGACGTTGAAGATCATCCGCTGCGGCATGTCGTGCTGCTCGCGCCACACCGCCCACCCGCAGCCGAGCGGCGCGAGGCCGGTCTTGTGCCCCGAGGCGTTGATCGACTTCACGCGCTCCAACCGGAAGTCCCACTCCACCTCGGGGGCGGTGAACGGCGCGAGCAGGGCGCCGCTGGCGCCGTCCACGTGCAGCGGGATGTCCAGGCCCCGCTCGGACTGCAACCCGTCGAGTGCGGCGGCGATCGTGGCGACGTCCTCGAACAGGCCGGTGAAGGTCTGCCCGAGCGTGGCCACCACCATGATCGTGTTCTCGTCGCAGCGCTCCACACACTGCTCGGGGCCCATCGTGTAGCGCCCTGCCTCCATCGGCACCTGGCGGATCTCCACGTCGAAGTAGCGCGCGAACTTCTCCCAGCACACCTGCACGGGGCCGCACACGAAGTTGGGCCGCTCGGCGGGCTTACCTTCCGTGCCGCGGCGCTCGCGCCAGCGGAACTTCGCCGCCAGACCCGCCAGCATCGCCGCCTCGCTGGAGCCGGTGGTGGAGGTGCCGAGCGTGGTGTCGGGGTGCGGCGAGTGCCACAGGTCGGCCAGCATCCGCACGCAGCGCGCCTCGAGCTCCGCGGTCTGGGGGTACTCGTCCTTGTCGACGATGTTCTTGTCGAAGGACTCGGCGAGCAGCTTTAGCACCTCGGGCTCCGCCCAGGTGGTGCAGAAGGTCGCGAGGTTCATCCGCGCCACCCCGTCGAGCAGCAGCTCGTCGTGCACCAGTGCGTACGCCAGCCGTGGGTCGGCCTCGTGTGCGGGGAAGCGTCGCTTGGGGGCGCCCCTGCGGGCCATCAGCGACTCGTAGGGGTCCTCGTCCTCGGGGTGCCTGGCGGGGTGCGGGTGCGCGCTCATGGCGGCCTCCTTGAGGTTGGGTCACCCGAAGGATGGCGGATCGGCCGTTCATGCGGGTGAACGTGCCGGTCTCAGACGAATGGCGGATCGAGGCGTTCATGCCGGTGAACAAAAGTCGAGACCAACGGGCGGTTGTGGATGCCGGGCCGCCTCCCCATCATCGCTTGCCGAACCCCACACCGTTCTCAGTGCTTGCAGCGTGTGAGGCCGGGCGCTCGGAGGGAGCGCGAGGGGGGCTCAGTCGATCAGACATGGAAACGCCAAACCAAGGATGGAGGTGCCTCCGATGCTCACTCACGTCAAAAACGCCCAGGAGCGGCAGCCGATCGGGTTGCGCGCTCGCACCACTCTCGACGAGTCGCCCGAGGCGATGCGCCAGGTACGTCTCGCGATCGCCCGCGCCAAGGAGGGGGACCGCGAGGCGCTGCGGCTGCTGTACGTGCGGTACTCCGAAAACGTATACGGCTATGTGCGCTCCATCGTGCGCGACGAGAAGGAGGCGGAAGACCTCACCCAGCACGTCTTCCTGAAGCTGATCACCGTGATCTGCAAGTACGACGATCGCGGCATCCCCTTCTCGGGGTGGCTGCTGCGGCTGGCGCGCAACGTGGCGCTCGACCACCTGCGCCGGCGCCGCGCGACCCCGACGGAGGAAGTCTTCGGCGCGGACACCCACGCCGACGAGGTGTCGCTCGACCGCGCGCGCTCCCTGCGTACCGCGCTCGACTCGCTGCCCGAGGAGCAGCGCAACGTCGTGGTGCTGCGCCACGTGATCGGGCTCACGCCGCCTGAGATCGCCGTGCGGCTGGGGCGCTCGGAGAGCTCGGTCCACGGCCTGCACCACCGCGGCCGCCGCGCGTTGCAAGAGGAGCTGCTGCGGCTGGAGGCCGCGCCCGCGACCGCCGCCGTGGCCGGCTGAGGAGGCCCCTGATGCCCACTGCCATCGCCACACACGCCACACACGACTCCCGCGGCGCGGCCGAGGTGCCGTTCGCGCGCATGGACTGCGCCGACCCCGCGCTGCTGGAGGAGCTGTTGGGGGCCGTCCGCGAAGTCGCCGAGCGCGGCGCGTTCACGCTCGGCCACCACGTCGAGGCCTTCGAGCGGGAGTTCGCGGACTACTGCGAGAGCGACTTCGCGGTCGGGGTCTCCTCCGGCACCGAGGCGCTTGTCCTCGCCCTGCGCGCCCTGGAGATCGGTCCGGGCGACGAGGTGCTCGTGCCCGCCAACTCGTTCATCGCCACCGCCGAGGCGGTCTCCGCGGTCGGCGCGACCCCGGTGCTCCTCGACGTCGATCCCGACTCGCACCTGCTCACCGCGGAGCTGCTCGCGCCTGCCCTTGGCCCGCGCGTGCGCTGCGTGATCCCGGTGCACCTGTTCGGGGCGACCGTGGACCTCGACCCGATCCTCGCGCTCGCCCGCGAGGCGGGGGTGCACGTGATCGAGGACGCCTGTCAGGCGCACGGCGCGCGCTACCGCGGGCGGCGCGTGGGCACGCTGGGGGCGCTCGGCTGCTTCAGCTTCTACCCCGCCAAGAACCTCGGCGCGTGGGGCGACGGGGGCGCGGTGGTGACCTCTGTGCCGGAGCTCGCCGACCGCCTGCGGCTGCTGCGCTCCCACGGGGAGCGCCCGCGCTACCACCACCGCGTGGTCGGCTCCACCGCGCGGCTGGACGCCCTGCAGGCGGCGGTGCTGCGGCGCAAGCTCGTACGCCTCGACGGCTGGAACGACGAACGCCGTGAGCTCGCCGCGACGCTGCGCGCACGGCTGGCCGAAGTCGCCGGCCCGGTCCGCTCGCCGCTTGCCGACGCCGCCCCGGTCGGCCTGCCGTTCCCGGGGGTGGCGGGCATTTGCGACGAGGGAGCGCGCGGCGGCGGGGTGGTCGACCCGGTCCGCCTGCCGTTCGCGGAGGCCGACCACGTCTACCACCTGTTCGTGGTGCGCTGCGAGCAGCGCGAGGCACTGCGCCAGCACCTCGCCGAGCGGGGGGTCGCGACGGGCATCCACTACCCGGTCCCGATCCATCGCACGGCCGCCTACGCGGGTCTCGGCATGGGCCCGGAGAGCCTGCCGGTGAGCGAGCGGCTCGCGCAGCGGATCTGCTCGCTGCCGATCTTCCCGGGAATGAGCGCGGCAGAGCTCGAGCGGGTGGTCGAGGCGGTTGGGAGCTTCGCAAAAACACTCCCTCATTCACAAGCGGGAGACACTCTCTCTTTCACAGAAGACGGACTGAAAGGCGTGCGTTGATTATGTACATGGGTTCGAGCTCAACAGGCCACGAGGATGCCCGGGGGACGCGGGGCGGCTGGGGTGCCCCGGCGGGGGAAACGCGAAGGCCGGGGCGGATCGTGCCCCGGCCGGCGCCGATTGGCGCAGCGGTGGTCGGCTGCGGCTACTGGGGTCCCAACCTCGCGCGCAACCTCGCCGAGCGCGGCGAGTTTCACCTGCACGCGCTGTGCGACCGCGACCCCGCCCAGCTGCGGACGCTCGCTCAGCGCCACCCGCAGGCGCGCGCCGTCGCCGACCTCGACGAGCTGCTCTGCGACGACGCGGTCGAAGCGGTGATCTTCGCGACGCCGCCGCAGACCCACCACCCGCTCGTCAAGCGGGCGCTGCAGGCGGGCAAGCACGTGCTGGTCGAGAAGCCGCTCGCCACCCGCCTCGACCACGCCCACGAGCTGGCCGACCTGGCCGAGGACTCAGGCCTGGTGCTGATGCCGGGTCACACCTTCATCTACAGCCCGGCCGTCAACGCCGTGCGCGACCTGGTGCAGAGCGGCGTCGTCGGTGACATTCACTTCATCACCTCCTCGCGGATGAACCTCGGCAAGTACCAGTCCGACGGGGTCGTCTGCGACCTCGCGCCCCACGACCTCTCGATCCTCATGTACTGGCTCGACGAGCCAATCGTGGAGGTCTCGGCGTCGGGCTCCTCCGTGTTCGCGCAGGGTGTGCCGGAGACGGCGTTCCTGACGCTCACCTTCGCGAGCGGCACCACCGCCAACGTGCAGCTCTCTTGGCTGGCGCCGCGCAAGATGCGCCAGATGATCGTGGTGGGCTCCAAGCGCATGGTCCAGTACGACGACACCGCCTCCGACGAGCCGGTGCGGGTGTACGACCGCGGCATGGACGTGGGCCCGCCCTCCAACTTTGGCGAGCACCAGCTGATCTACCGCACCGGCGACGTCGTGATCCCGCGGGTGGAACCGCAGGAGCCGCTGCGCCTGGAGCTGGAAGACTTTGCCCGCGCGATCCGCACGGGCTCCGAGCCCCGCTCGAACGTGGCGCTCGGGATCCAGATCGTCGCCGCCGTCGAGCTGGCGTCGGCTTCGATCCGCGGCAACGGCGCGCCCTTGGCGCTCGCCGCGCCGCGCCTCGAACGCGCCGCGGCGTAGCCATGACGGACGGGCCACGGTCCGCTGATGTGGGGGCGGTCGGGGATCTGGGGGCGGGCGAGGATTTGCGCGCTGCCGAGGGTATGCGCGCCGCCGGGAATATGCACGCGGGCGGGGATATGCACGCCGCCGAGGGTATACGCGCCGTTGGGGATATGCACGCGGGCGGGGATATGCGCGCTGCCGGGGATGCGCGCGCGGCCGAAGACCTGCGCGCCGCCGCCATGCACGGGGTGCGGTGGTCCTCGATCGCCCGCCCCACTGCCGAGTTTCTCCTGCTGGGCTCGATGGTCGTCCTCGCGCGCCTGATCCCGCCCGCCGAATTCGGCCGCTACGCGGTGGCGCTGATCGGCCAGGAACTGGCCTACGTGATCACCGCCGAAGGGGTGGGCAGCGCGCTGGTCCAGCGCAAGCTCCTGCGCCGCGAGCACCTGCAGGCGGGGATGGCGCTGGGGCTGCTCACCGGCCTCGTGCTGGCTGGGCTGATGCTGGTCGTGGCCAGCCTGGCGATCGACCCGATCTTCGGCTCGCGCACCGCGCAGTTCGTGCGGCTCGTCTCGCCCCTGTGCCTGATCGCCGCGGCGGGCACCGTCTCGATGGCGCTGCTGCGCAGGCGGATGGCGTTCCGGCGCCTGAGCGAGATCGAAGTCGCGAGCACGCTCGTGCGCGTCGTGACCTGCATCGCCCTCGCGCTCGCCGGCCTGGGCGGGGCGGCGCTGATCTACGGGATGCTGGCCTCCACGCTGGCGATGACGGCGATTGCGTGGGCCAGCGCGCCGCCGCCGCTGCCGCGCCTGCACCTCAAGGCCGCCCGCGAGCTGCTGGACTACGGCTTCTCCGCGTCGATGGCGGCGGCGAGCTGGGTCGGGTTCCGCAACAGCGACTACGCGATCGTCGGCGCCCGCCTCGGGGTCGTCCCGGCCGGCCTGTACTTCCGCGCCTACACCCTGGCCGTGGACTACCAGAAGAAGGTCTCCATGGTGATGGGTCAGGTCGGCTTTCCCCTGCTCGCGCGCACCCGCGGCGCAGCCGAGCTGGCCGAGATGCGCCGCCAGATGGTGCGCCTGCTGACGATCGCCCTCTTCCCGCTGCTCGTGCTGCTGGCGATCGGCGCGCCGGTGCTCGTGCCCTTCCTGTTCGGCCCTAAGTGGGCGGCGGCGGCGGAGCCGACCCAGATCCTCGCGGTGGGCGGGGCCGCCACGCTCGTGATCGACGCCGTGGGGACGGTGTTGATGGCCAACGGACGCACGCGCGCGCTGCTCGGCTACGGCCTGTCGCACTGGATCGTCTACGCGGGCTCGGTGTTCGTGGTCGTGCCGCTCGGCATCGACGCGGTCGCCGTCGACGCGGCCGTCGTGCATACGCTGTTCCTCGTGTTCGCGTACCGGCTGATGCTGCGCGACTCGCCCGAGCGCCCGCTGCGCTGCCTCTGGAGCGACATCTGCCCGGCCACCGTCGCCTGCGTGGGGCTTGTCGCGGTGACGCTGCCGGCGAGCGTCGCGTTGACGGGCGCGCACCTGCCTCCGTTCCTGTGGCTGGCGGCGGTCGGGTTGATCGCGGTGCCCTCCTACCTGCTCACGCTGCGCCTCTGCTTCCCGGCGACGTGGCGCGGTCTGCGCGTGGTGCTGGAGCACTTCGTGCCGGAGCATCCGCGGTTGCGCTGGATGCAGCGGCGCCTGACCGCGGCCGGCGTACGCTCAGCGGCCTGAGCGGGTGTGCGAGACTCGGCTGGGTGAGCGGCTTGACCGGACAACGGGCATGAGAGGCTCGGGCTACCTGGACGCGCCCCTGCGGCGCGCGCGGATCTGGAAGTACCGGGCGCTCTCCACGTGCCGGCGCGTGAGCGGCTCCCCGGTGCTCCTGCAACCCGTGCTGTTCCTCGGCCCGGGCGCGATCGTGCTGGGTCGCGACGTCGAGTTCGGCTGGCCCCGATCGATGCTGTTCTACACCGGCTACTGCCACCTCGAGGCCGCCACTCCCCAGTCGGCGATCGAGATCGGCGACGAGGTGCAGATCAACAACAACGCGTTCCTCAAGAGCGAGGGGCCGGGCATCCGCATCGGCGCGCGCGCGCTGCTTGGATCCGAAGTCACGATCTACGACAGCGACTTTCACGATCTGCGCCCCAACCGCCGCCGTGACGGTCAGCCGCGGATGGCGGCCGTCGAGCTCGGCGAGGACGTGTTCATCGGGGACGGTGTGAAGATCCTCAAGGGCGTGCACATCGGCGCCCACTCGGTGATCGGAGCCGGCAGCGTTGTGGCCGCGTCGATCCCCGAGGGTGTGATCGCGGCCGGCAACCCCGCGCGCGTGATCCGCAAAATCGACCCCTAGCGGTGCGTTTAGTCACCATGAACGCTCCTACGCTGCGCGGTCAACGCGCCCTCATCACCGGCGGCGCGGGGGCCGTTGGCTCGAACATCGCCGACCAGCTCGTGCAGGCCGAGGCCGCAGAGATCATCGTGCTCGACAACTTCGTGCGCGGCCGTCCCGAGAACCTCTCGTGGGCGCTCGCCCATGGCCCGGTGCGGCTCGTCGAGGGCGACATTTGCGACCGCGAGCTCGTCGCCGAGCTGACGCGCGGCATCGACGTCGTCTTCCACCAAGCGGCGCTGCGGATCACGCAGTGCGCCGAGGAGCCGCGGCTGGCGCTCGAAGTGATGGTCGACGGCACCTACAACGTGATCGAGGCCGCGCTGGCGGAGGGGGTGCGGCGGATCGTTGCCGCCTCCTCGGCGTCGGTGTACGGCCTCGCCGAGCAGTTCCCCACGCACGAGTCCCACCACCCCTACGCCAACGACACGCTCTACGGCGCCGCCAAGACGTTCAACGAGGGGCTCCTGCGCTCCTTCCACGCGATGCGGGAGCTCGACTACGTGGCGCTGCGCTACTTCAACGTGTACGGCCCGCGGATGGACATCCACGGCGTCTACACCGAGGTGCTTGTGCGCTGGATGGAGCGCATCGAAGCCGGCGGCTGCCCGCTGATCCTCGGGGATGGCTCGCAGACGATGGACTTCGTCTACATCGGCGACGTCGCCCGCGCGAACCTGCTCGCCGCGCAGGCGGACGCCAGCGACGAGGTGTTCAACGTCGCCAGCGGCAGCGAGACGAGCCTGCTCGAGCTCGCGCGGATGCTGATCGAGGTGATGGGCGCCGACGTGTCGGTCGAACACGGTCCCGAGCGCGGGGTCAACAAGGTGCCGCGGCGCCTCTCGGACACGACGCTCGCGACCGAGCGCCTGGGCTTCGAGGCCGAGGTCGATCTGGAAGAGGGCCTGCGGCGTTTGGTGGAGTGGTGGCGGTCCGAACGTGCCGAAACCACGGTGATGGAGGGCGCTGCACCCGAGGGCCTCGCGCAGGAAGCCCCAGCGACGGCGAGCCCGACGGCGACCCCTGTGGCCGCGACTCCCGCGCTCGCGGCGGCCGCGTCGTGATGGAGATCCCGATCGCGCGCCCGTACCTCGCCGGCGGCGAGGCGGAGGCGGTCGCCGAGGCGATCGCCTCGGGGTGGATCTCGCAGGGGCCGCGTGTGCGGGCGTTCGAGGAGGCCTTCGCGGCCCGCGTGGGCGCTGCCGAGGCGGTGGCCACCACCAGCTGCACGACGGCGCTCGCGCTCGCGCTCCACATCTCGGGCGTCGGGCCCGGTGATGAGGTGATCGTGCCCTCGCTCTCCTTCGTCGCGACCGCCAACGCGGTGTGGCACTGCGGCGCGAGTCCCGTCTTCGCGGACATCGACCCGCGCACGTACAACCTCGATCCCGCCGCCGCGGAGCGCGCGATCACCCCGCGCACGAAGGCGCTCATGCCCGTCCACCAGCTCGGCCTGCCCGCGGATATGGATGCGTTCCTCGAGCTCGCCGAGCGCCACGGTCTCGCGCTTGTCGAGGACGCGGCCTGCGCGATCGGCGCCCTCTACAGGGATCGGCCGATCGGCTCGCTCGGCCCCCTCGCCTGCTTCTCGCTGCACCCGCGCAAGGTGATCACGACCGGCGAGGGCGGCATGATCGCCGTGCAGGACCCGCTGGTCGCAGAGCGGCTGCGCCGGCTGCGGGCGCACGGCATGGACACCTCCGACCTCGCGCGCCACTCCGCGCGTGACATCGTGGTGGAGGCCTACCCGGAGCGTGGCTGGAACAGCCGCATGACCGACATGCAGGCCGCGCTCGGCCTCTGCCAGCTGGGGGTGCTCGACGAGATCTTGGAGCGGCGGCGCCTGCTCGCCGAGCGCTACACCGCGGCGCTGCAGCAGATCCCCTACGTCGAAGCGCCGTACGACCCGCCGTATGCGACGCGCACGTGGCAGTCCTACTGCGTACGCATCGCGCCGGGCGGCCCGCTTGGGCGCACGGAGCTGATGCGGCGCCTGCTGCGCGAGGGCATCGCCACCCGCCGCGGCGTGATGGCGATTCACGAGGAGGCCGCGTACGCCGATCGACCGGTGCTCAGCAGGCGTGCCCAGCTGCGTCACACCGAGGCGGCGACCCGCGAGACGCTGATGCTGCCGCTGTTCCCCGATCTCTCCGAGGAGCAGCAGGACTACGTGCTCGAGCGGCTCGCCGCGTGCGTGCTCGCGCTTGCGGCGTAGGGGGGAGCCTCGCTGCGGCGAGGCCGTGTGCCGAAGTTCCGAGTCAAAAGTTGGAGACGACCGGTGCGTTCCTTTTTTGTGTCAAGCAGTGCACTAGACCAGCACGCCCCAACGCTTGGCCGGAGTGGCGTCGCGCCACAACGCGCGGCCGGCGATGACCGGCTGCCGGCTGGTCGATTGACCGACTTGAGCTGCAGGGCGCTCGACGTCGCCGGCGCGGCCGCTCTGCTCGTCGTCCTCGCCCCCCTGCTCGGCGCGATCGCGATTCTCGTCCGGCTCGATTCACCTGGGCCGGTGCTCTTCCGCCAGCGCCGTGTCGGGCGCGACACCGTGCCGTTCACCGTCAACAAGTTCCGCACGATGCACGACGGTGTTCCGCACGATCGCCACCGCGAGTTCGTGCTCGGGCTGATCAACGGCGAGAGTCGCGCGCAGGGCCAACCCGGCCCGCGCTTCAAGATGACCGAGGACGAGCGCGTGACGCGCTTCGGCAGAGCGCTGCGCCGCTCGAGCCTCGATGAGCTGCCGCAGCTGTGGAACGTGCTGCGCGGCGAGATGTCGCTGGTCGGGCCGCGCCCGCCGATCCCTTACGAGGTCGAGCACTACCCGCCGCACTGGTTCGCCCGCTTTGCGGTCAAGCCGGGAGTCACGGGCCTGTGGCAGGTCAACGGCCGCTCCGAGGTGACGCTCGAGGAGATGGTCCGGCTCGACGTCGAGTACACCCACCGCCGTTCGCTGTGGTTCAACCTATCGATCCTGGCGCGAACGGTGCCCGCGGTCCTGAGTGGAAGGGGAGCATCATGAGATACGTACGCTGGGCCGGAGGGCAACTGCTACCGGTCTTCCTCGTCGTGCTCGGGCTGCTCTCGGTGGGGTCGGCGCCGGCGCTGGCAGAAGAAGACAAATGCGGCGAAGCCGCCAACCCGATCGTGTGCGAGAACGCGCTCCCCGGCGACCCGCCGAGCGACTGGCAGGTCAACGGCGTGGGCAACCCCGCGATCGAAGGCTACGCCACCTCGATGAGCGTCAACGTCGGCCAGACCGAGTCGTTCAAGATCGAGACCAACGCCTCCTCTTACCACATCAACATCCTGCGCCTCGGCTACTACAACGGCGACGGCGCGCGCCGGGTCGCCTCCAACATCAAACCGACCGCGACGCTCCCCCAGAAACAGCCGGCCTGCCTGACGAAATCGACGACCGGGCTGATCGACTGCGGCAACTGGGGGGTGTCAGCCTCGTGGACGGTGCCAAGCAACGCCGTCTCGGGGGTGTACATCGCCGAGCTGGTGCTCAACGAAACCAGCGAAGACAGCCAGATCCCGTTCGTGGTGCGCAACGACTCGAGCCACTCCGAAATCTTGCTGCAGACCTCTGACGCGACTTGGGAGGCCTACAACAACTGGGGCGGCAACAGCCTGTACAGGTGCACCGTCGCCTGCCCCGAAGGCGAACCGGAAGCGTACAAGGGCGCCGACGCCGTCTCCTACAACCGGCCGTGGGAGGGCTCCTTCGAGGTCGATGGCGGCGCCTCCTACCTGTGGTACGCCGAGTATCAGATGATGTACTGGATGGAAGAGAACGGCTACAACGTCAGCTACACCAGTGAGTCCGAAGTTGACCACAACGGCGCGCTGCTGAAGAACCACAAGCTGTTCATCTCCAGCGGCCACGACGAGTACTGGTCCGAAGGCCAGCGGACCAGCGTCGAATCGGCGCTCGCCGCGGGCGTCAACCTCGCGTTTTTCAGCGGCAACGAGATCTTCTGGAAGACGCGGTGGGGGCCGAGCACCGAAGGCACCTCCACGCCCTACCGCACGCTCACCTCCTACAAGGAGACCCACTACAACGCGCCGGTGGACCCCGAAGACCCGCCGACTTGGACCGGCTCCTGGCGCGACCCGCGCTTCAGTCCCCCCGCCAACGGGGGCCGACCCGAGAACGCCCTCACCGGCCAGCTCTTCCTGGTCAACGCGGGCACCTCGGACATCACCGTGCCCTCGCAGTACAGCAAGCTGCGCCTGTGGAAAGGCACGGCTGCGTCCACGCTGCGCTCCGGCCAGTCGCTGACGCTCGCGCCCGGAGCGGGGACGCTCGGCTACGAGTGGGACGAGGACGTCGACAACGGCTTCCGGCCAGGGGGGGAGTTCGACCTCTCCTCGACGACCGTCAGCGGGCTGCAGACGTTCAACGACTACGGGAGCCGGCTCTCCGAAGGCACTACGGCCACGCACCACCTGACGCTCCACAAGGCTCCCAGCGGGGCGCTCGTGTTCGGTGCGGGCACCGTGCAGTGGTCCTGGGGCCTGGCCAACGTCAACGCTTGGGAATCGGAAACGACCGAGCCCGGCAACAAGCCACCCGACCCGAACCTGGAGCAGGCGACCGTCAACCTGTTCGCCGAAATGGGAGCCCAGCCGGGGTCGCTGATCACGGGTCTCGTGCCGGCGGGCAAATCGACCGACACGACCCCTCCCACCTCGACGATCACCTCGCCTGCGCAGGGGGCCACGCTCCAAGACGGCAGCGCGGTCACGATCGCCGGGACCGCGGCCGACGCCGGCGGCGGCGTGGTGGCGGGCGTCGAAGTCTCGACCGACGGCGGCACCACCTGGCACCCCGCGACGCTGACCACGCCGGCCGAACAGTCGGTGAAATGGACCTACAGTTGGGCGGCGCACGAC
>JBOGYA010000034.1:0-15582 GCA_050696515.1 Solirubrobacteraceae bacterium | reverse complement strand
CATGTGCGACCCGCAGGTCGGCGCCTGCGCCGACCTGAACACCATCATCCCTGCGCACATGGCAGCACCGTGCGCTGCACCCCATGGCCGACTGGCGCGAGGTCAAGCGCCTACGACGTGCACCGGCACTTCACGCTCGAGCGCGGCCGCGATGCGACGCAGCGCACGGTGCTGCGACCACACGAGGCCGCTATCAACGCGCCCGCGTCGTAGGTGGCGCCGCTCACGCCGCGCGACGGGACTCGCGCCTGCGGCCAATCCCCGCGGCGTCAAGCACCGCGTCAGCCTCAGCGAGGTCCTCCGCGGAGAGCGGCCCGTGCTCGGCTTCCCATTCCGCGACCCCGGCCAGGCCGAGGGAGATGGACAGCTTCTGAGCGGCCATGACGATAAAGTAGCACCTGATTCCTACTCATGTCGATCTCAAACGCAGCGCTCAGCGTCGCTTCTGTACGTAGACGAGCTGCCCGTTGCTGAGGCGGTAGACGGTGCCGACCGACTGCCCGCGGCCGCTCGCGGATGGCGCGCCGGCTGGGGAGGGCAGGGTCTGGGTGTGGTGGCTGGCCGGCATGCGTTGCTGCAGGCGGTGAGTGGATTGGTCGAGGGTGAGGCCGAGGCCGGCGATGAGGAACGCGACAGCGAGGACGATGCCGATGTCGAACAGGTTGACCAGCCCGTCGAGTGGGTCCCCGGCGCCATCTTCGATGCGCCCGTGGCGGCCAAGCCCTGTGCGGCGGGTCATGTGCGGGGCTCCGATGCTACGGCAGATCCGGCCGGTGCCGTGGTATGGGCTTGCGGCGGGTGCTCCTGCGAGGAAGGCGTGGGTGGCTGGCGCTGGCCGGCGGGGAACGCTGGAGCGACCGACGGTGTGGCGGCCCGCTCCAGTGCCGTGAGGTCTTCGGTGTACATTCGTGTCCGGGTAAGGGTCAGCGCGAAGGCGACTGTGCCGACGAGCAGCCCGATGGTGGTGGCGGCGAACGCGGTCCGCAGATCTGTGGCTAGGGTCGCGACATTTCCGCGCCCGAGCGCTGCGAGCCCGGGAGCCAGTGGTATGAGGGTGCCCATGAGGCCGAGTGCTGGTCCGGCGCGGACGAGTATCCGGGTGTGGTCTAGGCGCCGCTGGACCGCGAGCTCGTAGTCGGCGAGCGCGTGCTCGATTCCTGCGTCTTCCCCCGCGAGGGTCGCGCGTGCGATGTCCATGAGCGCTGCGCCGGCGAATGGGCTCGGTGCGCGCCGCGATAGCGCGGCTGCCTGCCGGGGGTCGGCCATGACTTGACGGGTCAGGATCCGAAGCGCTCCGCGTCCCGCTCGCGCACGGGACCACAGCTCGGTCGCGAAGCGTCCCGTCTCTACCGCGCAGATGAGCAGCACCAAGAGGGCGAGAATGAGGACCGGCGTGCGTAGGGATGAGGCTATGCGGGCGAGCGCTTCGGCGATGCCGCCGACGGCGGCAAGCGTGTTCATAGGATCACCTGTGGGCGGCGGCGCTCGAGCTGCGAGCCGGCAAGGATCAGCAGCCCGACCAGGGCGCCGATGCCGATCGCGAGCCACGGCGTTTCATTGCCGCCGGCGCCCGCGCTGTGCAGGCCGGGCGCCCCGGGTTCGAGCGCGCTTTGTGCGGAGGCAACGGCAGGCGTCGCGATCAAGGCTCCTTTGACCACCTGTCCGCCTGCCTGCTCGCTGCTCTCTGCCGTGGGCAGAGACCTCCCCGCGCCCGTCACCGCCGCGGTAGTGGCTGGGGCGGGTCTCCTGCGGACACCGGGGTTGCGATGATGCTTGACGGCGCTCTTGTGGTGTTTGCGTGTGTGCTTGCTGCTGAGTAGCCGTACACCGCCCGGTGTCTTTCCTTGGCTTTGGGGTTGCGGGCGGCTGAACAGCGCTGCCCCTTGACCTCCGCCTCCAGCGATCACGCCGCTGCCCGGCTGGGAGGACTCGCCGCCTTGGCCCGGTTCGGCACTGCCGGGAGCCGGTGGTGTCGCTGAGCCGGGGCCGGGAGGCGTCGAGGGACTTTGGATACAGGGGGGCACGGCGGGGATTGGCAGAAACTGGCCGGCGAACGTGGGGGCCACGTAGGCGGTCATCCATACCGGGTTTGCGTTGCTGCTGGCCTTCCATTGAATGCTCCCATCTTCGTGCTGCAGGGAGGCCATGTAGCCGAGCGGTTCGCTCTCCAGTTGACCCTGGGTCTGCACCCACGTTTCAGGGTTCTGGCCAGCGGACCAGAGGCTCTGTACAGCCCAGGCCGTCGAGGCGACATTCGATTCTTCGCCGCGGCCGAGGATCTCCGGGAAGCCACCATCCGGGTTCTGAGCTTCACGCAGATATTTGAAGGCCCGTGTCTGGGCTTCGGTGTGCCGGCCGGCGGCGTTCAACGCCTCGATCGCGGCGCCCGTCATGTCCACTTCCCCCGCTTCACCGTACGGCTGCACCGACGGCCAGCTGCCGTCGGGGTACTGCTCTGCTTCCAGCCAACTCGCCGCGCGCTGAACAGCTTCTTGTGCCGCGGGTTCGTGCACGGGGCTGAGCGCGAGGATCGCGAAAATCGTGTCGTTCACACCAGGAGCCTGGCCCCCGGCTTCGTGGGGGAAGGCGCCTGCCTTGCCCGCACCCGAGAGCTGGCGCTTGAGGATTTCACTGACGAGATTGACGCCCCCGAAATCCTGCGGTGAGGCGCCCGAGGCGTCCGCGACCAGCAGCACCCGCTCGAACTCGGTGGTCAGCCGCAGTTCGCTTGCGTGCTCGATGAGGTAGGTGTAGGCGTCAACGCCGCCGGGTTGCTTCTGGCACTGAGGGTCGATCCCGGCCGCGGCCAGCGCGAGCGCGACCCACGCACTGAAGTCTGTGTCCGATTCGCCGCCCTTGACACCGCCAAACCCGCCATCGGGGTTCTGCACTTCCTGCAGGAACCGCACCGTACTGTCCAACCGCGCCTGGTTGCGTTCGTTATCAGGCGCGGACAGCACGGCGCCAGGCGCCCGTGGCGTGCGAACGTGGTCTTCTGGCGGAGGTTCCCCGCAGCCGGTTGCGCCGCTCGGCGGGACACACACGTCCAGGCGGTTTGAGCGGATCACATTTTCGATGCCTTCGCTCGAGGCGGTCGCCTTGATCCGATGCCAGCCGGTCGTCTGGAAGACCAGGGTTGCCTTGCCCTGCGCGTTGGTCTTGACCGTCCGCGGGCTTTCGACTTCGACCTTCTCAAACCCCTTGGCCGAGGTCTTGACCGGTGAGACATCGGCTCCCGCGAACGGAGCCGAGCCCGTCCGCTCAGGCGATGCTGGGGGATTGTCTTCCTTGTCATCGGAGTAGTTGACGACTTCGACTTCGAACGGCTTGCCCAGTTCCGCGGTAGCCGTCAAGGGACGTGTCCCCGAGGTGTAGCTCGCGTCCACGGCGAACAGGGCGAGGTATGGTTTGCCTCCGAAGGCGTTGTATGCCCATAGCCCTTCATCGCCCGCGCTCAGCTCGTACTGGCAGCCCCCGACGTCCGTGAAGACGTTGTTGACGAGGACGCCCCACGACATGCCTCCTGCTTGGAGGTCGGGCCCCCAGCGGGTGATGAAGTAGTCGTTGTACCCCGGATACCACTGTCCGTCGAACGTTTCCCCGATGATGCTCATCGCGTCGACTGACGCCGCTGTGGGAGTTGGCCCCGGTGTCTTGTTCTGCGGGTCCAGAGGGTTGATCCCGTCGCACGGACGCGCTTTGGTGTCCGAGGATGCGAGCACGTCGTGGCCTTCGGTCCAGATCGGCCCTTCGAACAGCGTTTCGGTCTTGCCCTCGATACGGACAGTGACCTGCGTCGGCGTCGCCTGCGCGACAGCGACGGTCAGGATGCTCAGTAGAGATGTGATGGTGAGCGCCGCGATGCTAGTGCGCATGTGCCCGTGCTCCTTTCCGCGAGGGCCGTTCCACGGTGGAGGGCCGGTCGGTCCCGCGCCGAGCTGCACGCGGGACCGGCCGACCCAGAGCCTCGTGCTAGGTGTACCGAAGGTAGATCGTGTCCCCTAGATGGATTTCGGTTGTGAGCGTCGCTTGTTTTTCGGCGCCTCCGTCGATGCTGTAGTCCCACAGCGCTTTCGCAGGGCTGGGGTAGCCATTGATCTGGCTGATCGCTCCGGCTTCAGATGCGTGTCCGCTCACGCATCCCGCCGGGGTCGATTCGGCTTCGGCTGCTTCAAGGACCTTCGCGAGCGTCGTGGTTGCTGCTTTGGGCGCGACCGATACCGAGCAGACCTTCAAGGCCGAGCTTTCGTTGTTGATGATCAACGTCAGCGGGCTCTTGGTCCCTTCGAGGCTGAATCCGCTTGCGGCGTACCACCGTTCCAGCCCTTCGGTGGGCGTTGGCGGCGCCACCGTGAAGCCAGCCCCAGCCAGCGCCCGGACCGCGTCCTGGCTCGAGTATTCGTTGACGGTGCTCCCCGCCGTCAGATATCTGAAGCCTCCGCCCGTGAGCTGCTGGGAGATCAGAAAGTCAATCGGCGTCTTTTTCGTCGATGGCACCGTGAATTCGGTCCCCTGCGGTTCGATGCCGCAGGCGTCCAGTCCCTGTACCGCCCACGCGTTCGAGTCCGTGTTCGTACCGAATTCCGAGGAGAACGCGCCGCTCGAGGCTGTCAACAACGACTTGAGAAACGCCTCGCCTTTTTTGATCACGCCGCTCGTGCTTTCGACATGCGCGTTGCACAGGGCAGCCATCGCGGCACCCGTGATGTCGGGTTCGGCAGCCGCTTTGAGCTTCGTTTCGTTGCCTTCGGCCTTTTCCCAGGCCCAGCCACCATCGGTGTGTTGGTTTTTTTCGATCGCTTCGATCGACTTTTTGAACAACACGTTGGGGACGCGCTGGATCCCGCCGGTCGTCTTTGTGTTGGCGAGCGCCAAGACCGCGAATACGGTGCCGTTGAAGTTTTCTGGGGGACCGTAGTAGCCTGGACTTTCGGGCTGGTAGTAGGAGGCGATCCCAGCGATCAGGTTCTGGGTCTTCGCTATGCGCGCCGGGTCGATCCCAGCCGCGTAGCCGTTGAGCGCCGCCCGCTCGTATTCGGTCACGATCGCTTGGGCCGGCCATTTCGTCGCGGTTTCGTTTCCGACCAGCTTGCGGTACCACGTCCGGGCGTCGGTTTCCGCTCCCGTCTTCTTGACGTTCGCGGCAGCCACGCCGGCCGCGGCAAGCGAGTTGAGGTCCCAGTCGCTTGCAAAGCCACCGCTGGTCAGCTGCACCGACTTCAAATAAGTCACGCCGCTACTCACAGACGCTTCGATCGCTGCTTTGCTCGAGGTCGCCGAGGCCGTGGCCGGCACCAGCAGTCCGCAGATGCCGACCGCGATCAACGCGAGTCGGCAGGTCAGGCTACGCATGAGGTGGAGCTCCTTCTTGTAGGGGACGGTGGAGTTCTCCGTCCCCGCTCCTCGAGGAGCGCGAGCGATGAAGACCGGCCGTCCGTTCGCGAGAACAGGGTCCGTATGTTTGGCGTCTAGCGGCGAGTATTCGGACTCAGGCTCGGCCAGCCCCATCTGGAGCGGGTGCCCATACCGTTGCGCGTCAGTCCCGGATTCTCACCGGGTTCCCTCGCCACTGGACGACCGAGACGATAGCGCCTGCCGCGGCGCCGTGCAAGCGCCCCGGCCGAGAGCCGTCGCGGGGCTGCGATATGCTGCCGGCCAACAATCCACGGATCGGTGGACGGGGAAGCCGGTGAGAGACCGGCGCGGGCCCGCCACTGTGACCGAGCAATAGCCCGCCGCACGCCGATGCGGCAGCCACTGGCCCCGAGGGCTGGGAAGGCGCGGCGGGAAGGCTCGGAAGCCAGGAGACCTCCCTCCGATCCCTTCCATCCCGTCTAGACACCCTCGTGGAAAGGGGTTCCCCGGATGTCCTACCAGAACCTGGTCAGGGTCTACGCGCCAATGCGCAGGCGCAGCGTGACCCTCTCGATGGCGCTCCTAATGCTCATGCTGGGCCTCTTTGCTGCGAGTGCCCACGCCGCGAGCGACGAAACGATCGGCGATACGTTGCCCGTGTCGGTGACCCCGGAAGGTGACTACGCAAACGGCGAAGGAGCCGTGTACGGACCGATCTCGATCGCCGGCGATGGGCGTTACGTAGCGTTTGAGAGCAGCGCCACGAACCTCGGCGAACAGGGGCCTCCCGGAGCAAACGAGGGCTACACCAAGGATCTGCACACCGGAGCAGTCAAGCTGGTAAGCCGTGCCGACGGCCCCAACGGCGCGCCTGCGGGCGAACCCGGCGTCGAAGGCCTCAAGCTCTCCGGCAATGGGCGGTATGTCGTCTTTACCTCCAGGGCCTCCAACCTCGTAGCGGGACTGCCTGGCGAAGAACCCTCCGAACAGCACGTCTACCGGCGGGACCTGCAGACGGGGGAAACCACTCTGGTAGATCGCGTGACCGGCGCCGCAGGCGCAATCCTCAGCCGCAACGCCGTGGCCGAGGCGATCTCAACGGACGGACGCTACGTCGTGTTCGCCGCCGACGTAAACGACCTCGATGATCCCACGGGCGCCCACGCGAAGACTGGCTTCGAAACCGTGTATGTCCGCGATCTGCAAGCCGGCACCACGACGGCGGTCAGCCGCGCAAGCGGCGCTGCGGGAGCAATCGCCAACGAAGCCAGCCAGGCCTACTCGATCTCTGCCGATGGCCAACACGTCGCCTTCCAAAGCGCCGCCACCAACCTCGTGCCAGGAATGGCATCCAATTTCTCTCAGCAGGTCTACCTGCGCGATTTGCAGACCGCCACCACGACGCTCGTCAGCCAGAACACGAACGGGGAACCCGGCAAGGATAGAAACTCCGAACGGCCGGTGCTCGTAGGCGAAGACGGCTGTGAGGTCGAGTTCAGCTCCGAGGCCGCCAACCTCCTGGAGCCTTCACCAATAGAAGTCAGCGGCGAACAGGTCTACCTGAAGGATCTCTGCTCGACCCCGACGAGCGTGACGCTGATCAGCCAGAACGAAGCCGGTATCGCCGGCGACGCGTTCGGCGCCTACGGGGCAAGCGCTGACGGGAACAGCATCCTATTCACTGCGAGCTTCTCGATCTCGGGACGCTTCGGTCTCTTCCTGCGCGACCTGAGCACGGGGCAGACGACGCAGCTCGACCGTGCCAGTGGCGCCCAAGGAGACACAGCCAACCAGGAAATCGAACAGGCAGCGATCTCAGCCAACGGCTGCCGCGCGGTATTCACGAACAAAGCCACGAACCTCGGGCAGGCCGGACCGCCAGAAGGCCCGAGCGGGGAAAAACCGACCGAGGTCTATGCTCGCCAGCTAGCCGCGTGCAACGAAGAACCCACAATGACACCCACTGGCGTGAGCTTCGGCACCCAGGCACTGAACACAATCGGCGCCGGTCACACCATCACCGTGACAGCGGGCTCTGAAGCGTTGCAGATCCATAACGTACAGCCCAGCGGTGCGGACGCCGCGGACTTCATCGTAACCGCGGACGAGTGCACCGGGGAAACGCTGCAACCAGGTGAGCAATGCACCCTCCTGGCCAGGTTTGCACCGAGCAACGCGGGACCGCGTTCAGCGTCGCTCAGCGTGCGTGCCACTCCCGCCGTGAGCCTGGAAGTCGCACTGACCGGCGAAGGTGGGCAGCTACCGTCAGGCGCACCAGGCGAAGCAGGCAAAGCAGGATCTCAGGGCACCCCGGGTCAACAGGGCTCCCCTGGTCCGCAGGGGTCCGTCGGCGCCCAGGGCAAAAAGGGCGCGCGCGGCCCCACCGGGTCTGACGCGAAAGTCACCTGCCACCTCGCCAGGCACGCTCGCAAGGTCACCTGCTCAGTGACATTCAACGGCAAGCAGACCGGGCGAGACACGCGAGCACGGCTGACTAAGAACGGTCGTACGTATGCTCGCGGCTCGCTGGCAAGCCTGCGCCCATCACGGACGATTTGGCACGGGCTCTACACGCTGCGCGTAATCATCGACGGCGACAACCTGTCCATCCCGGTGGAGCTGCGTTGAGGCAAAGCGGAGCCCGCTAACGCCAAGAAGATCGTCGGGTTCCAGCGGACCGTCGTCGATAACGGTGAAGTCGAGGTCCTCGGAGACCGACCCCGGCGAGGTCTACGAGGACGCCGACGCCTTCAAGGCGGCGCTGCACGCCGTCCGCAGCGATTAGTGCCCACCTACCAGGCGCGGCCCCGGTTCCTGCGCGATTACAAAAACCTGACCCGCAAGCAGGCAGCCGCCTGGGACAGCGCACTTGACCTCTTCATCGCGTGCCTGCGGCGCGGGCGGTTCGAGCCGAGTCTACGGGTCAAGAGAACACCCGGCTCGCACGAGGAGGTTTGGAACCCGTGGCGATCAGCCTCGCCACATGCCGGACTTGGCGCAGCGCGCTCAACGTCCTGGCGGCATCGCTCGATCAGGTCGCTTCAGACCGATGCCAGGCGCTGGGGCTTCCCCGGCCTTGGTGATACCTTCAAGATCATGGCGTCCGCTCAAACAGCCCCCACCAGACCGCTCAAGGTCGGCGATCACGTAGCCGCGAACGTCCCTGGCATCGACTGGAAGGGCATCGTCGTCGAGGATCGCGGACCGCTCGGTCTCGACGGCCGCCAGATCGTCGTGATCCGCGTCGGCAACGAGGACGAAGGCCGGCGGTTCGAGGTCCGCGCCGAATACCTCGAACGCGTGGCTGCATAGACGGACCACCCACTCGGCGGTCCTGTCGGCGCAATCAGCCTCGGCGATTCATTCCATCGAGCCCTTGATGGCGGCAGTGGCTGTCATCGGTCTGGACGGAGGCGCTGTTCGGCGCGTTGGCACTCGAGTGTGAAACGGATCAGACGCCACCTGTCGGAGGCGCTGATCGAGGTGAACTGGATCGCCGGGCATTCTTTCGTGTCGACCCGCACCACATTGGCGGTGCCGGTGATCGGGAGGCTGCCTGGAGTGATCGTCAGCTCGAACTCGATCTCCTCGCCCACCTCGAGCGTCTTCGGTCCGGCGAGCAGCAGCCCTCCAGCGCTCAGATCGACGGTGTTGCTCTCCACGCACTTCCTACCGGTACGGATGAGGATCGGACAGTTTGCGTTGACGCGCGCGTGTGCGCGCTCCTGGAGCACCTCGATCATCTCCGCGTCGTCGATGCGCAGCAACTCGCCGTCCAGCGCCTGCTCGACGGTGACCTCTCCCGTGATGAGGACCCGACCGCCGGGGTTGGCGTACTCAAGCACGAGACCGTCCAGCCGGGTGCGGTCGAGTCGCTCGATCGGAACCATGATCGCGACCAGCAGCGAGCGCTCGCGGCGCTCAACGACGCGCGCCGGGAACTTCTCGCCGGAGGACAGGAAGAGGGTGACCGGGTCGGCATACGCCGGCAGCCAGATCGCCCGGGAGATATCGTAGCTGTCGAGCCCTGGCGTCATGGAAAGCCCCCAACGCTTCTGCCTACGCTAAACCAGTCACGCATGGGCAGGCAGCCGCGCCTGGGATCGTGTGAGGGGTGGCGTGGGAGGCAGCTCCCAGTCCTTTGCGTGACTTAGCAGCGTTGGGTGCTCGAGCCTCAAGAAGGCCCTGACCACGATGGGATCAAAATGGCGGCCGGACTGGTGGAAGATCTCGGCGACGGCCTCCTTCACCGCCCACGCGTCCTTGTAGGGGCGTGCATGGGTGAGCGCGTCGAAGACGTCGGCAACGGCGACTATGCGCCCTCCCAGAGGGATCTCCTCACCGCCAAGCCCACGGGGATAGCCCGCGCCATCCCAGCGCTCATGGTGCGTGAGGGCGATTCGCTCGGCCATCCCCAGCAGCAGGCTCCGGCTGCCGGAAAGGATCTCCGCGCCGATCGTCGTGTGCGTCTTGATCTGCTCGAACTCCTCCGCGGTGAGCTTGCCGGGCTTCAAAAGGATCGCGTCGGGGATGCCGATCTTGCCAATGTCGTGTAGCGGGGCGGCCCGCCGGAGCAGCTCGATGTCGCCGTGGGGAAGGCCAAGCTCGACCGCCAGCAGGGCGGAGGTGCGACCGAGCCTCCACGCGTGCTCCTGCGTGTCGTCGTCGCGGTACTCGGCTGCCAGCGAGAGACGATCGAGGATCTCGAGGCGAGCCTGCTCCAGATCGCTGGTGCGCTCGGCGACCTCGCTCTCGAGGTTCGCGTTCTGCTCGTACAGGCGGTCCTGGAGCTGCTGCACCTGGAGCAGATTGCGCACGCGTAGCAACAGCTCGGTGTGATCGAGCGGCTTGGTGAGGAAATCGCGGGCACCCAGCGACAGGGCGCGGCGCTTGGTCTCCTCGGTGGCGTCGGCTGTGAGCACCAGAAAGGGGATGCTGCGTCGCTCGCCGCTCAACGGCCCAAGCCGCTCCATGAGCTCGAACCCATCCACCTTCGGCATGTGCAGGTCGAGCAGCACCAGACGGGGGCGCGTCTTCACGAACAGCTCGGGCAGCTGGGTCGCGTCCGTCGTCGTCTGGAGGTTGGTGTACCCGTCTCGCTCGAGGACGCGCCGCAGCAGCAGCAGGTTGGACTCCTCGTCGTCGACCGCGAGGATCTGGAGCTGCTTCAGTTCGTGCTCCTCCGTCAGCATCGGCATTCTCCCGCTAATTGGCAAATTGCGGCCGTTGCACTTCGAGCGTGTGGGTTTGCAGCGCGCGCTCCACCGTCTTGAGCAGCAGCTCGATGTCGATCGGCTTGGTCAAGTAGTCGGTGGCACCCGCTCGCATGAGCACATCCACCTGGCCGCGGGTGGCATCGGCGCTCAGGATCACGACCGGGATCGAGGCGGTGGCAGGGTCTCCCTTCAGCTGCCGCAGCGCCTCACCCCCGTGCAGGTCCGGGAGATGCAGGTCCAGCAGGATCAGGTCGGGATGATGCTGGCGGGCGAGATCCACGCCCAGTTTTCCCTGCATCGCAGGGATCAAGCGGACGCCCGGGAAGCGCTCGATGAGACGCTCGACGAGCTTGAGGTTGGAGAGGTTGTCCTCGATGTAGACGATCGTGCACTGCGGGGAGCCCACCGCCGCCGATGGGACGGCCTGGTGCGTCTCGGGCTCAGCGGGTCCCTCTGCTCGGGCCAGCTCGAGTCGCATCGTGGTGCCCTCAGCCGGCTGAGACTCGGCCCTGATCGTCCCCCCCATCGCCTGCATCAGCCGAATTGAGAGGGCAAGCCCGAGGCCCGTCCCCTCGATCTCGCTCCCCACCCCAAGGCGGTCGAAGGGATCGAATAGCCGCGCAAGCTGCTCAGCGGTGAGCCCGGCGCCGGTGTCCGTGATCGACAACTCGACCCGTCCTTCTGGCGCGTTGTTGAAGCGCATGCTGATCTCACCGCCGCGCCGGTTGTACTTGACGGCGTTTGAGAGCAGATTGATCAGCACCTGCTTGAGTCGCTGGTGATCGGCGAGCACGTACACGTCGGCGAGCTCGGCGGGGTCCGCATCGAGACGCACCTCAGCCCTGTCGGCCAGCGGGCGGATCAACGAGAGCGCGTCGGCGAGCACGCTGCCCAGGTGGACCGGCTCGAGCGACATCGCGATCGTCCCCGAGTCGATCCGGGAGATGTCGAGCACCTCGTTGATCAGCTCCAGCAGATGCCGGCCCGCCTGGAGGATCTGCTCCACGCCCTCTCGCTGACCAGGGTCCAGCTCATCCAGCTCGAGCAGCTGCGCGAAGCCGATGACGGCGTTCAGAGGCGTTCGCAGCTCATGGCTCATCCGTGAGAGGAACTCGCTCTTGGCGCGGTTGGCCCGCTCGGCCTCGGCCCGCGCCGCACGCTGGGTCGCCGCGTTGCGCACGAGCAGCATCAGCGCCAGGACGGAAACAAGCCCGAACGCGGCAAACAGCACCCACGGCACCCATTCGTTCTGCCCGCTCACCGAGGCAAAGAGACTGCTGCTCGAGCTTGTGAGGACGACCAGCCAGGACGAGTTCTTGATGCGGGCGGCTACGAAGTAGCGGCCGTGATCGAACGAACCATTGGATCCGCCCCAGGCAGCGCTCACGAGGCCGGGTTCCATCTGTCGCTGCTCGTCTGCCGAGCCTCGTGCCGCGCCGGCGACGATCATGCCGTATCTGTCGATCACAAACCCCTGGCTGCTGGCCGAGCCTGTACGCAAGGCGCTCTCCGCGAGAAAGCTCCCGATGAATCCGGACAGCTCCTTCAGCGGGAACCCGCTCACAAGCACCCGCTGGCCATATCGCGTAGCGAACGCCTGCGCAAACTGGACGACTGCCTGCCCTCTGCCGAGCGCTTCCACATCTGAGAGGGCGAAGCTCTGGCCCGCCAACGCCATCCGGACGAAGCCAGGGTTGCGCTGCAGCGAGCGCGTCACGATCGCGGGTGTGTTCGCGGAGGACGCCATGACCCTGCCGTCCGCCGCGAGCAGGACGAGATCGGTGCTTGCGCCCCGGCGGGCAGCCGCCGAGAGCGTGGCGGTGGACACCCGCGCGGATCCATACAGCTGGGCGTTGCTCGCCTGCTCAGTGGCCGCCGAGGACTCAAACAGCGAATACGTGAGCGCCGCGCTGATCGCTGCGTGATCGGCGAAACGAGCCACGACTTCGTCGCGTGCCTTGGACTGCGAGGAGGCCAGACCGACGCCGAAGAATGCGATCAGGGCAACGAGCGGGACTGCCGCCCCCAGCACCGTCGGCCATGATTGAGACCTTCTCATCACGAGCCCTCCGCGTGTGAAACCCACAGCGTGGACGCGATTTGACCAGGGGCGCGGCGAGATCCTCCGGCGCCGGCATCGCCCGCTACCGGGAAGCAACGGTGGTCGCCGGATCGCCGCTCAGCCCGAGCTTTCGGAGGGTGGAGATCGAGATTTCGTGAATGCATCATCGAGCTGTCGGCCGAGCTACAGGATCGGATCGGCAACACGCGCGGCCCACTTGAGTAGAACGGATTCAGATAGACACGATGATCGCGCGTAGTGCTATCAACACGTGCGCGGTCCATATGCGCAACAGGCGATCGCGCGCGAGAGCAGCAACTCGCGCTCGCGGACGTTGTCGCACAGGTCGGCTGCGCGCTCGAACTCCTCGCGGGCCTCCGCCAGCCGCCCCAGGCGCACGAGGATGTCGCCGCGTACGCCGGGCAGCAGGTGGTAGCCACGCAACGCGGGCTCAGCGGCGAGCGAATCGACGAGCTCGAGCCCGGCCTCGGGGCCGAAGGCCATCGTCACCGCCACGGCGCGGTTGAGCTCCACGACCGGGGAGCCGGTGAGGGCCGCCAGGCCGTCGTACAGCGCGACGATCCGCGGCCAGTCGGTTGCCTCGACGCTCCGGGCCCGCGCGTGGCAAGCGGCGATCGCGGCCTGCAGCGTGTACGGCCCCAGCGCGCCGCTGAGCTCCTCGGCCCGCCGGAGCCCGGCGAGACCACGCTGCACGAGCAGGTGGTCCCAGCGCGCGCGGTCCTGATCGGCGAGCAGCACCGGCTCACCGTGCGGCCCGACCCGCGCCCGCAACCGCGAGGCCTGGAGCTCCATCAGGGCCAGCAGGCCGTGGACCTCGGGCTCGCGGGGCATCAGCGCCGCGAGGATCCTTCCGAGGCGTAGGGCGTCCGCGCACAGCGCCGGGCGGGTCCAGTGCTCGCCGGCGGTCGCCGCGTAGCCCTCGTTGAACACCAGGTAGATCACCTCGAGGACCGCCGACAGACGCTCGGTCAGCTCGTCGCGACCGGGGACCTCGAACGGCACGCGCACCTCGGCGAGCGTACGCTTGGCGCGCACGATGCGCTGCGCGACCGTGCCCTCGGAGACGAGAAACGCACGCGCGATCTCTGGCGTCGACAGGCCGCCCAGCAGACGCAGCGTCAGCGCGACGCGCGCCTCCCGGGACAACACCGGATGGCACGTCATGAAGATCAGGCGCAGCACATCGTCCTGCACGTCTTCGACCTGCGCGGCGAAGTCGGGCCGATCGAGCTGTTGGAGGATTTCCAGCTCGCGCCCGATCAGCTCCCGCTTACGCTCGAGCACGACGCGCCGGCGCAGCGCATCGATGCCCCGGCGCTTGGCGGTGGCCATCAGCCATGCGCCCGGCTTGTCCGGGATGCCCGACGCAGGCCATTGCTCGAGCGCGGCGACGAGCGCGTCCTGGGCCAGATCCTCGGCCACCGCCACGTCGCGCACGATGCGAGTCAGCCCGGCTATCAACCGGGCCGACTCGATCCGCCACACGGCGTCGATCGCACGGTGGGTCGCCGACGGGCTCACCTAATTCTGGGCCGCCCGCTCACGCAGCCGCGCGTTGGCCTCGCGCAGCTCCGGCGTCAGCTGCTCGCCGAAGTCCTCAGCCTCGAAGATCTGGCGCAGCTCGATCTCGACACCGCCGTCGAACGGCGCTCGCTTGAGCCACTCGATCGCCTCATCGCGCGACGCGCACTCCCAGACCCAGTAGCCCGCGACAAGCTCCTTCGCCTCGGTGAACGGACCGTCGATGACGGTGCGCTCGCTGCCGTTGAAGCGGACCTTTGCGCCCCTGGAGGTCGGGTGCAGGCCCTCGCCGGCCAGCATCACGCCTGACCGGACGAGCTCTTCGTTGTACTTCGTCATCGCCCCCAGGATCTCGGTGCTGGGCATCTCGCCCGCCTCGGACTCGGGACTCCCGGGGACCAGAACCATGAAACGCATTGGTGCCTCCTGTGGTAGATGGGTTGTTACTACCCGCACGTCGAACGAGATCGGCCGAAATCGACACCGCCCGGGATTTTCTTGGTTGACGTCCGCCGCGAGGCCACGGTGGGTGCGGGTGTAGCCGTATGGGGGACCTGATCGCGTGGAGCCGCGCCCCCGGGAGCTCCCGGCGCTCCACCAGGAGCCGAATGCGCGCGGCGAGGCTACCCCCGCTGCGGCAGCTCCTGCAGCGACCAGCGGTTGCCGTCGGGGTCGCTGAGGAACACGAACCGCCCCCAGGGGAACTCCTGGACCTCGCTCACCTGCGCGCCTCTGGCGAGCAGCTCCGCGCGGGCCTCGTCGGCGTTGGCGACCACCAGCCCGAGGCCGGCGACCGAGCCGGGCTCGGTGTCGACGATCCCCCTGCCGATCGCGATCGAGCACGCGGAGCCGGGAGGGGTGAGCTGCACGAAGCGGATGTCCCCCATGTCGTGGTCGTGTTCGGCGAGGAACCCGAACTGCTCCACGTAGAACGCCTTCGCGCGGTCCACGTCGGAGACGGGGAGGGCGATCAACTCGAGCTTCATATCCATCGCTGCTCCTTACGGTAGTGACTCAGAGCTTGCGGGCGCGCACGGCGGTGCCGTAGGCGCAGATCTCCGTCCAGATGGAGCCGAGCTCGGAGGTGTCGAAGCGGAACGCGAGGATCGCGTTGGCGCCCTTGGACTGCGCCTCTTCCACCAGCCGCTCGGTGGCGTGCTCACGGCCGGCGGCGAGCATCTTCGTCATGCCCTTCAGCTCGCCCCCCACCAGCGACTTCAACCCCGCGCCGATCTGCGAGCCGAGGTTGCGCGAGCGCACCGTCAGCCCGAACACCTCGCCCAGCACCTCCTCGATCTCATAGCCGGGGAGGTCGTTCATCGTGGAGATGAGCACTCACAACAAGCTATCAGCGTCACCGACGCATCCGCTGATGTTCACGGTGGCGCATGCGCCACCGTGAACATC
>JBOGYA010000033.1:0-15964 GCA_050696515.1 Solirubrobacteraceae bacterium | reverse complement strand
TCAGAGTCAACGAGCCAGAATCCTCGAACACCGTGCTTGCGAGCGGGAGCAGCCCCAGCTACACCCTTACCAGCGAAGACCTTGGTCATGAAATCGAGATCGTCATGACCGCCACCGCCTGGCGGGCCGACGAAGCGGTCGCGGTCGACTCGGACACGGTGGATGTCTACACTCACGTGGTCGAAGTGCCGCCCACCGACGACACCGCGCCCACCGTCACCGGCGAAACGCCCGCGGGATCGCAGCTGACCGCCCACGTGGGCACATGGCACGGCGGCGGCGGTACGCTCAGCTACAGCTACCAGTGGCAGACCTGCAATTCAAGTGGCGAAGCCTGCACCGACATCAGCGCCGCCACATCATCGACCTACACGACCAGCTCAAGCGACGACGGGGACACACTGCGCGTCCGTATCACCGCCGCCAACCAGGGCGCCAGCACCAGCGCGACCTCCGCGCCGTCGGAAACCATCACAGCAGCCAGCACCCCGGCGAACACCTCGCTGCCATCGATCTCAGGCGAAGCCAAGGACCTGCAGACCCTGACCGCGAGCCACGGGGAATGGTCGGGGAGCGCGCCGCTCACGTACGCCTACCAGTGGTTTAGCTGCTCCGCGGAAGGCGAATGCTCTGAAGTGCCGGGGGCAATCGACACCACATACCAGGCCGAAGAAGGCGATGTCGGCAATACCCTGAAGGTCCAGGTCACCGCGACCAACGCGGCCGGCTCCAGCACCGTGACATCCTCGGCAACCACAACCGTCGCGGCCGTCGCGGCGCCGGTCGATCTCACGCTGCCAAGCATCACTCTCCTCGGCACCGCCGCTCCCGGCGCGCAGATCACGACGGACGGCGGCAGCTGGCAGAACATCGCCACCGCGCCACTCCGGACGGCCCTCACCTACCAGTGGCAGTGCTGCGAAGTCGGCGGCGGCGGTTGCGAGAACATCGCCGAAGGCGTTCAGCGGACCTACAACGTCGGGTCCGAAGACGGCGGGCACCGCCTGCGGGTCATCGTGACCGCGCAGAACGAGTCCGGCCGGGCTTCCAGCGCGTCCCAGCTGAGCCCGACCATCAGCGAAACAACGCCTTCCAGCAGCGAAAAGATCCTCTACACCACCCCCAACGCGATCTTCACCGCCAGTATCGAAGGCGGCGAATCGCATGAGCTCACCAACTGCGAAACGGTCGACAGCGAAGCCGGGGCCAGCGCCTGCCACTTCCACCACCCCAGCATCTCGCCCACCGGGGAGATGATCGCCACCGAAGTCCTGCCACCGGGGAGCTCCTCCCACAGCTGCGTAGAAGAACAGCTATGTCCGAGCGCCCCGAGCGGGGGCCCCGAAGACGTCAACATCGAGGGCAAAATCGCCCTCATGAACTACGACGGCAGCCAGGCCAGATTCCTCCCGGGGAACGGCAGCCAGCCGACCTGGTCACCCAACGGAACCTCGATCACCTACACGCGGATCGTCGAAAGCGAAGGCACAACGACCACCCACCTCTACCGGATCAAGGCCGACGGCTCCAACGCGGCCGAACCGGCCCCCGTAGAAACAGGCACCACATACTCCGAGGCGCCGGCCTACTCCCCCGACGGCAGCCAGCTTGCATACATCGGCAGGGAATCCACCGCCGAACCCTGGGGCCTCTATATCGCCAACGCCGACGGCACAGAAGCCAAACGCCTGGACCTCGGCGAACTCACCGAAGCGGACATGCCGCAATTCACAACGGACGGCAGCAAGCTCATTTTCCTCGGCATCCCGCCGTATAGCAAACCGACGACCGGCTACGAAGAACTGGAACCGCCCCTCAAACCTGCCATCAGGAACATCTACCAGATCGACACCGCCGGCACCAGCCTGACCCAGATCGCACACACCGAAGAAGCAGACTCAGGCTCGCCAACTCCCCTCGGCCCCAGTGAAATTGTTCTCATAAGGACCGGCCTGGTGCTTGGCGAAGCCGGCCCTGGCACAGCGTTTGTCTGGAGCGCACCACGGATCGAAATCGTGCCGACCGAAGGCAGCAGCGAACCGACGCCCTTGCCGCCCCCACTCGGAGAAGAAGAAATCGCGGACGTGACCAGAGGCAAGCTGGGGCCACACGCTCATGCGGCAGCCACACAGGTCTGCCCGGGTAGTGCCGTCGCCTGTGGGACCTACAACGGCGATGCCGCGGCTGCATATGCACTCAGGTGGTATAGGGGTTATAACCATCACTACGAGAACTTTACTGGAGGAGGAGGCGGCGACTGCACGAACTTTGCGAGCCAGGCCCTAGTCGCAGGCGGTGTGCAATATACCTTTAATTTCGAAAACGGAAACGAAGGCGACTACCCATGGTATTCGCTTCACACTAAAAGATTTGCCCGCATCGCAAAGCTAGGACCTGTGCCCCTATACGAGTTCTCGCCAGCGTTTGTAAGATCCCAAGATCTCTGGAATCACCTCCTCGTAGCTACGAGCCTCGGAAGCCAGATTCCACAGACAGGGTTTCCCGACGCAATGACCCATGTATTGCGGCCAGGTGATCTGCTCTTTGAGAAGATAGGGTCCTCTAAAGTCTTCGATCACACGCAGATAGTGGTCGGGGTAAACAAAAGTGAAGTCATAGTTGCACAGCACAGCAACCCCAAGACAGAGCCAATAGTTCAAGAGATAGTAGAACATCATAATAGACATGAACGTTTTGCTATTGACTATGTAAGAATTCACTTTACAAAGAGTAGAAATCTCGAAGAATAGCTATGGGCACGCAAAGCAATATCATAAAGCTTGTTGCAGCCCTCGCTGCCGTTGGCATTGTTGTGTCAGTGATCGTTATAAAAAGCGAGAAGAGTGAATTCGATAAAATTGAGGCTGCAGTTCCAGGGTGGCTTGGTGAAAATGGATGCGTGAAGATTGAAATAAAAAAGCCGTCGTCCAATGCGAGATTTGTCAAATGGGTTGGGCCTAATGCCACCACGGCCACATTTGATTGCGAATATGCGGGTGGCTTCTTGGACTATGCCAGGTTCCCATCGCTCGTAGCCCGGAATAATGTACTGAGTTCCAAGTCTGCCCCGGGCAAGCTGTGTGTTGTAGGCCGTACTGTGCTAATGGATGCACTAATAGATCAAGACGAACCAAAAACGTTTCCTGCAATGTGCCGTAATCTTCATGGCAGACGCTATCCGGGCTGAGTCAGCAAGACAGCGTCGTCATTATCGTCACCACCGTAGACGCCGGGTGGTAGCGCTACTTGTGCTCGCGATAGTCGTCACCGGCATCGCCGCCATGCTCGCGTCGGCGCTGCGCGGGGTCAATACGCATGGTGCGCGGGTGATTCATTTTACGATCAATAGCTCGCTCGCGCACCAGACATTGACCGAGGCGGCGGTGATTCCCGCGGGAGGCTCCGGTGCTGGACGGCCGCTGCTCGTGTTCCTGCACGGCAAGGGAGAGAATGAGGACTCCAACCTGAGCGGCCAGTTCTTCGCCGCTCTTGCGCAGCTGGGATCGCGAGCACCGGATGTCGTCTTCCCCGATGGGGGCGAAGACTCCTACTGGCACGACCGCGCAGATGGAGCATGGGGGAGCTACGTGATGGATGAGCTGATCCCACGGGCCGTTCGCCTGCTGGACGCCGATCCACGTCGTATCGCCATCGGCGGGCTGTCGATGGGCGGTTTCGGCGCCTACGACCTGGCCCGGCTGAACCCAGGGCGCTTCTGCGCGGTCGGCGGCGACTCGCCAGCGCTATGGCTAAACGGCGGGGAATCGGCCGCCGGGGCGTTCGACAACGCCGAAGACTTTGCCCGCCACAACCTCATCCAGGCCTCCGAGGAGAGCCCCAGCCCATATCCCGGGGCACGGCTATGGATCGATGTCGGCAGCAAAGACCCGTTCAGATCGGCAGATACGACATTCGCGCGGGCTCTTCGATCCAAAGGACTCGACATCGAGTTCCATGTTTGGCCCGGCGGGCACGAACCGGCCTACTGGAACAGCCATTGGGGGAACTATCTAGCCTTCTACGCCGGGGCGCTTGCGCATTGTTGAGAAATGACTTTATTTCGAGGACCAGTTGCTATGCATAAAAGCAAAATTATCAAGATCATTGCCGCTGTCGTCGTCATTGCTCTTATAGTGTTGGTGGTAATCATCAGAAACCAGAAAGATGAATTCGAAAAGATCGAGGCCGCTGTTCCTGGGTGGCTTAGCGACACTGGGTGCGCAAAGATTGAAATCATTAAACCGTCGCCTAATACTGGCTTCGTCAAATGGACCGGCCATGATGCAAACACGGCCACAATTGACTGTGAATATGTAGGCGGATTTTTAAAATATGCTAGATTCAAATCGATTCCCGCATTAGATGCCGTGTTGCACCTACGGCCACATAGGACGAGCGTTTGTGTTTTTGGGAAGACACTTTTAGCAGAAGAATTTGGTAACGAAGCCAAAGGCCTGAGGAATTTCGATGCGATGTGCCGCAACCTTCGTGGCATTCGATATTGATGCTAGTGTCTATGCTTGGATACTTGTGCACTGTTGAGAAATGAATTGCTTCGAGGACAATTTCTGTGTGGAGAAAAAAAATTACCAAGGTCGTTGCAGTTGTCGTCACGATAGCTGTTATAGTGTTGGTAGTTATCATCAGGAACCGGAAAGATGAATTCGAAAGAATAGAGGCTGCCCATCCTGGGTGGCTTAGCGAAACTGGGTGCGCAGAGATCGATGTAGTCAAACCATCGAGGAATACCGGATTTGATAAATGGATAGGACCCGGTGCGACCACGGCCGAGATCATTTGTGAATATGTCAGCGGTGGCTTGGAATACGCTAGATTCAAGTCAATTCCTGCCTTAGACGCCGCGGTGCATTTACGGCCACATAGGGCGAGACTTTGTGTTTTTGGGAGAACACTTCTAGATGAAGAGTTCGGTGACGAAGGCGAAGATCTGAGAAACTTCAATAAGATGTGCCGCAATCTTCGTGGTATTCGATATTGAGGGTGTGCAGGGGCAGCCGACGCGGCCTATCGCCTGGGCGGTCGTAGTGTGTTGATCCGGTCGACGAGTTTTTGATCGATCGGCGCATTGTCGGGCTCATCACAGCACGGCGGCTGGTCCTTACGGGGGCGCCCGACGTCTGCCAATCGCGGCACGTCCCTGGCTCCGTCCACGTGCGGGTTCTCCCGGTCGGTGTGCTGTCCGACCCAGGCGACGACGATCTCGTTGTGCTCGGCGAACACGATGTGCATTCGCCAGTGGGCGTAGAAGCGCAGGCCGCACACGTGGGCGTCTGAGCCATCGGGCGCCCGCATCCGGTAATGGCCGGCAGCGCAGCCTTCGTGCTCCAGGCGGCTGACCGCCTCCCAGAACTTGCCCTTGGCTTTCCCGCGAAGCGCTTTGACACGCGGGTTGGCTCGCCGGGCCACCGTGACGGTGAACGTCACGTGCGGACAAGTGGCTCTGTGTCGCCAGCGAGGGCGTCAGCGAAGCCCTCGCGTGCCCCCGGCTCGGCGAACTCGCGCTGGTCGGCGGCGGCGGCCAATAGCGATTGCCAACGCTTCTTGCTGCCGGCCGTCTCGCGAAGTCGCTCCAGGTCGCGACGCAGATCGACGACGCTTCCGAAGGCCAGCATCATCGGCTGCGATCGCACGATGTCTATCAGCCCGCGTTGGGCCCAGGCTCGAACAGTCGGCTTCGAGACACCGAGCGCAGTGGCCGCTTGGGTCACATTCATCTCAGCCGGCCGCATCGCCGCGATCGCGTGCTGGGTCTCTTGGAGCTCTGAAAGCGCCTGATCGACGCTGCCGTTCTGGAGGGCGTCTTCGGTCCGGCTCAAGGTGTCATCGAGCGCGATGAACCCGGCCGCCAGTGCCCGCTGCTCTCGCTTGGTCATCGAATCAGCCTAGCACTTCTTTCCGATATGATGTAGATATGGGAAAGGAATCCCGCAACCACTCCGAGCGTCGCATGATGCACTCGCGGTCCCCGGACAAGTCCGGCGTCACCCCACACTGAAGTGAGGCGCTCCACCCCTCAACCACACCGCCGCCCACTCCCCCATATGGCGACGCTCATGCTCGCGCAGCCCGAAAGCCTCGAATGCCTGGACAACCTCGTCAACCTCATGCGCGAGCAGGCCACCTGCCAGCAAGTGACGCGGGGCTGCGGGTATGAGACGAGCGAGATCCAAGAGGAGCGGGCGCAATAGGTTGGCCATCACCACCGGAGGCATATCGCCGGCCCGGGCCACCGACGGCGCATCGCCGGTCCGCGGCGAGGACCCTGCCTTGCCAGCCCATGGCAACGGCTCCACGCGCAGGTCGAAGCGGCGCACATCGATATCGACACCATTGACGAGCGCGTTGGCGCGGGCCGCCTCGACGCTCTCAGGCTCGTTGTCGAGGCCGAGCACAGGCGCATAGCCCAGGTGAGCGGCGGCGATCGCGAGCACTCCCGAGCCTGTGCCGATATCCAGCAGCGGCCCGCGCGAATCGTCGCGGAGCGCGACCTCGAGCAGCAGCTCTAGGCATAGCCGGGTGGTGGCGTGGGCGCCGGTTCCAAACGCCTGCGCGGGGTCGATCACGATCTCCCGCACGTCATTGCGGTTGCTCGGGGGCTCCCAAGGCGGGCGCACGTGCAGTGCGGGAAGCGGAATACGCGCAGCATGGGGCGATGGCGCCTCGCGCTCGGAGCGGGATGCGAGTCCGGACGCGGGCCGGGACACCGGCACGGGCGCCTCGATCAGCACCGGGCGGTGAAAGCGCTTCCAGCGCTCCGACCAATCATCGGGCAGCTCGCTGGTGGCGATCTCGACCAGTGCACCCCCCGCCGCCGCGCGCAGGTCCGGCAGCTCCGGCAGCTCACCCGGGCTGCCATAGACCGCGTACTCGATAACGCCCTCCCCCAGCTCCGCCTCCTCCACGCCCGAGGGCGCCAGCTCCAGCAGCTCCGCCAGCACCAGCTCCGCGTCCTCGCGGCGAACGCGAATCGCGAGGCGGATCACGCGACAGGTCGATGCAGGGTGGGGAGCATCACGCCGCCTGGTGGCGCAGCACGCGGCGCAGCTTGGCGAGCATCGACTCCTCGGTGCGCAGGTTCTCCTCGGTCAGCGTGTCGTGCAGGCGCTCCAGCAGCTCGCGCTGCTCGGCGCTCAGGCGCCGGGGGACCACGACGTTGGCCACGACGCGCAGGTTGCCCCGCCGGCCGCTGCGCAGGCTGGGCATCCCCTGGCCGCGCAGCGTGAGCACCTCCCCCGGCTGGGTTCCGGGGGGTATCTGCAGCGACGCCGTCCCCTCGAGCGTCGGCACGTCGAGGGTCGCGCCCACCGCCGCGAGCGGGGCGGAGACGTCCAGCGCGGTGATCAGGTCGTCCCCCTCGCGCACGAAGCGCTCGTCGGGGCGCACCCGCATGAGCACGTACAGGTCGCCCGCGGGTGCGCTCGCCTCGCCGGCATGGCCCTTGCCGCCAAGGCGGATGCGCTGGCCGTCCGCGATCCCCGCGGGCACCTCCACCGCGACGGTGCGCTGGGCGGCCCGGATGCCGCGGCCGCGGCACTCGCGGCAGGGCTGCTTGGCCGTGCGCCCGTCCCCGTGGCAGGTGTCGCACACCACCGTGCGCGCCATCTGGCCGAAGGGGGTGCGGGTCACTGCCTGCAGCTGCCCCACCCCGCCGCAGCGCGCACAGGTCTCGATCGGGGTGCCCGGCTCGGCGCCGTTGCCGCGGCAGTGCTCGCAGCGCTCGATCGCCTCGAAGGTCACCTCTGCGCTCGTGCCCCGTGCGGCCCGCAGCAGATCGACCTCCAGCGCGACCGCCACGTCGCCGCCCTGCGCCGGCCCCGTAGAGCGCCCGCCGAAGGGGCTCTGACCGCCGAAGAATGCGTCGAACAGATCGCCGATCGAGCCGAACGCGTCGAAGTTCGGGGCGTACCCGCCGGAGCGCAGGCCTTCGTGGCCGTAGCGGTCGTACGTCGCGCGCCGCTGCGGGTCGGAGAGGATCTCGTACGCCTCCGCGGCCTCCTTGAACTTCTCCTCCGCCTGGGGGTCGTGCGCGTTGACGTCCGGGTGCAGCTCCCTGGCCAGGCGCCGGAAGGACTTCTTGATCTCCTGCTCGGTCGCCTCGCGCCCGAGGCCCAGCACCTCGTAGGGATCACGCGGCAGCGATGCGCGGCTCATGGCTGCACCTTAGTGTTCGGAGTCCGAAGCTCGCGGACCCTAGCTCTCGGCATAGGTCTCTTCGACGAAGCGCGACAGCTCGTGGGCCACCTCCCGCACGGCGGGGATCGCGTAGGCGTAGTTCATCCGCACCGGGCCGATCACCGAGACGATCCCGAGCCGGCGCTGCGCCACGCCGTACCCCGCCGCCACCATCGCCAGCGAGCGCATCGCCGGGATCTCGTTCTCGTGGCCGATGCGCACGTACACGCCGGGCTCGCTGAGCGCCGTGCGCAGCACGCTCAACAGCGCCACCCGCCGCTCCAGGAGCTCCATCAGCTCGTTGATCTGGCCGACGTCCCGCAGGCGCGCCTCCGAGAAGAGCCGCGCCGCGCCGTCGAGGTAGAGCACGTGCTCGGACTCCGCCGCCAAGTCGCCGAAGGCGGGGACCAGGCGGTCGAGGAAGGCCCGCTCCATCGCCGGCAGCGTCGGGTCCGCGAGGCGCTGGTGGAGCATCCGCGCCCCCAGGCCCAACCCCACGAGACGCTCGTTGAGGTACTCCCCCGCCCATGCCACCAACCCCGGGTCGACCGGCTCCTCGAAGGCGGCCAGCACCTTGGAGACCCCTCCGGTGGAGGTGATGACCACCGCCACCACCATCTGCGGCTGCAGCGCAAGCACCTCGACGCGGCGGATCGTCGCGGTGCTCGCCGACGGCGCGGACACCACCGCGAGCAGGTCCGTGACCTGCGAGAGGGTCGTCGTCGTCGCCCGCATCGCCTCCTCCACCTCCTGGCGGGTCAGCGAGAGCTCCACGCGCGGGGCGGGCACGAGGCCCTCACCCGAGGCGAGCATCCGGTCCACCACGTAGCGCTGGCCGGCATCCGTGGGCACACGCCCTGCGGAGGTGTGCGGGTGGGCGAGCAGGCCGTGCTCCTCGAGCAGGGCGAGCTCGTTGCGAACGGTGGAGGCCCTGCAGTCGAGCTCCGGGTCGGCGGCGATCACCTTCGAGGCCACCGGCTGGCGCGTGCGCAGGTAGCCCTCCACCACCTTGCACAGAATCAGCTCCTGCCTGGCGCTAAGAGGGTGGCGCAGCCGGCCACAGGCCGGCGAGCCGGGCCCCTCTTTCTCCGTCATCATGAGTTGATTCTAGGGTCCCCCGGGTCGGCACGGACCTCGCCCGGAGAGCCGCCTGGCCGTCTCCCGGAGGGCCGCCTGGCTGCCTATATCTCCAGCTCGGCCTCGGCGTTGCGGATGATCTCCTTCTCGCCCTGCACCGCGACCGTGTCAACCAGCACGCGGCCGTCCTGCGCCTCGCGCACCGTTCCGCTCACGATCACCTCCTGCTCGGGGACCCCCATGCCGCGAAACTGCACCGAGAGGCGCCGCAGGTGCTCGGGGCCCCCCGCCGCCTCCGTCTGCGCACGGGCCACTTGGGCCATCGTCCACAGCCCGTGCAGGATGCGCCCGGGCAGGCCCACCGCGCGGGCGAACTCCTCGTCGATGTGGATCGGGTTGAAGTCGCCCGAGGCGCCCGCGTAGCGCGCGGTGAGGTACTTGTCGGGCGTGACCCTCACCTCGGGTATCTGCGCGCCCACGTTCAGATCGGCCATGCTCACACTCCTCGAACGATGTTGGTCCAGGTGCCGCGCGAGACCTGCTCGCCGCGCTGGTTGGTGGAGCGGGACTCGAACACGTAGTAGCCGCGGCCGTCCCGTTCTGAGATGTCCTTGACGCTGGCCGTCGTGGTGATCTCATCACCCGCCACCACCGGCGGGCCCCACACGAACTCCTGGCCGCCGTGCACCATCATCGCGAAGTTCATCTCGATCTCGGGGTCGAAGATCGGCGGCCCCATCGAGGGCGCGCAGTAGACGACGACGAACATCGGCGGCGCCACCACGTCGGCGTAGCCCGCCGCGCGGGCCGCCTCGACGTCGAGATGCACTGGGTTCGTCTCGCCCACCGCCCGGGCGTACTCCTTGATCTTCTCGCGGCCCACCGCGTAGAGCGTGGGCTCGTATGTCTTACCTACCGCTTGGCTGTTGACGGGCACCTTGATGAGCTCCTTGCAGGGGGAAAGCTTGCGGCGCGGCAGTCTATGGCATATCCCTTTAAATACGAAAGCGGCTCAGGGCCGCCCGCGGGGCGCCGGAGACCGGCACCCCGCGGCAGCATCGCGAGACCGCTAGAAGACGAGGTCCACCTCGCCGGCGCCGGCGCCCACGAGCTCGCGCTCGCCGTCCTCCGCGCCCAGCTCGCCCTCCGGCTCGCCCTCACCGCGCTCGCCGTCGTGCCTGTCCAGGAACTGGACCGTCTCGGCGACCACGCTGACCGCCTGGCGCTTCTGCTGGCCGACCCCGGGCGATCCGTCCGCGATCTCCCACTCGCTCCACTCCAGGCGCCCGTCGATCGCCACGAGCCTGCCCTTGTGCATGTAGCGCGCCACGTTCTCCGCCAGCCCGCCGAAGGTGGCGACGTCGAAGAAGTGCGGGCGCTCGCGGAACTCGCCCTCGGGGTCGCGCCGGATGCCGTTGCACGCGACCCTGAGCTTGCACACGCTGTGGCCCGAGGGCAGCTCGCGCAGCTCCGGGTCCCGTGTCAGCCGGCCAATCAGCACGACGCGGTTGATGCTCGCATACGACATGGTTCGTCTCCTTTGCTGTAAGCCACTGCCCCGCCCAGGAACTTACGCGCTGCTTGGGACGGTACGCTCGGCCGGCCCCGCAGCCGCCTCGACAGCCACCCCAGCACGCCGTGCGAACGCGGCGAGACCGAGCCGGAGGCCCGGTCAATCCAACGGTCGTCCCCCACCCGGCAGCGCCTCGAGCGGGACGACCACCACCCGCTCGTGGGCGTGCGCCCGGTCGATCGCACGCCGCACGGCACGCTCCACCTCAGGCGGGGCGAGGTACAGCACTCCAGCCACGCAGCGCGCACGCGCCCACGCCAGGCAGATCGCCGCCAGGCGCTCCGGCGCCTTGACCGTCAGCTCCACCTCCACCGCCACCGGCAGACCGCCGGCTAGACCTGTCGGCCACAGCACGAGGTCGGGACGGTGGCGCAGCCGGCTGGCATCCCGTAGGCCCCTGCGAGCGCCCCCACCGAGCTCGGCGCTGGCGAGCGCGCGGCCACACTCATGCTCCTCGCTGCGCAGCTCCCGCTCGCCCTGCACGCGGTGGTCTGGATAGCAGCGCTCCAGGGCCGACGCCGCACGGGCGCACTCGATCAGGTGCAGCGCGTTCGAGGCGCTGACGTGGCACGGGTCGAGGCCATGCACACCCGCGGCTCGCAGGCCGGCGCGCGTGACCGTGTACAGCGCGGGCCTGCCCGTAAGCGGACCGCACCGCTTGAGCAGCAGCTCGCGCTCCGCCGCGCCGAGCCGTGCGCGCGCCGAGGCCACCCCGACGCCCAGATGCTCGGCCACGGCCTCCGCCGTGACCGCACCCAGTCCCGCCGCCCAGCGCACGATCGCGATGCGCTCGGGAGGTGGAGAGGAGTTGTCGTGGTTGTTGTCGATCTTGGTGTTGGTACGTGCAGCGACCATCGTGTGGTCCTCCTTTGTGTATGGCTTGCATCCTCGGCGCGCGGGCACTCGTGTCCCGCGCGCCGAGGCCGGTCCTACTCGGGCGAGTGCATCCGCGCGATCGCAACAGAGCGTGGGCCACTGAGCCGGATCACTGCCGCGGTGCCCCGCGAAAGGCTCATGACCTCCTCGGGGCCGATGAGGTGCTCGCTCGCCCGCGTGCGGGTGTGCCGCCCGTCGCTGCCGACGGTGGTGCGCCACGCGCCCCTGCTGCCCGCCAGGCGCGCGATCAGCTCGGCCGACTCGGGCACCACCTGGCGATGGGCGATCACGCTCGTGAGGTTGCCCAACACCTGCTCCAACAGGGTTGCGCGGTCGGGCAGGCGCAGGTCCGAGAGCTCCTGGGTGCCCAGCAGCAGGCACATCCCCGCCGAGCGCGCGCGCCCGAAGAGCCTCGCCACGTGCCCCGCGGCGATCGCGGAGAACTCGTCGATCACCACCACGCACCGCGCCGGGCGCTCCTGTAGCGCGGAGACCACCGTCTGCAGGTCCTGCACGATCGCGGACCCCACCATCTGTGCGAGCAGCGGCCGGCTGTCGGCGCGGAGGCTGAAGTACACCACCGCGCCCTTCCGCACGGCATCCAGCAGGTCGAAGGACTCCGCGTCCGGGGTGGCGGGGTCCAACCAGGGGCCCACATCGGACTCGGCCATGATCGCCAGGCGGTCGCGCACGCCGGCCAGGTCGCTCTGCTGACGGGAGGTGAGCGAATCCAGGTAGGCGTGCACCGCCCGTGCCCGTTCCTGCGCAAGCTTCCGGGCCAGCGACTCCAGCCCCACAGGGTCGAGCATTTCGACCAGACCCCTGAGGCTCACCTCCTCGCCGCTTGAGCGCAGTGCACGGACCGTGTGCCCGAGGTAGCGCTGCGCCTGGCGCTGGTAGTGGGGCTCGGTGAAGCGCTCCCCCGCGAGCGCCTTGTCGGCGATCTCCGTCTCGGAGCCGCGCGCGTAGGGGTTGTACACCGTGGGCCCCTCCGGAGTCCATGCGAGGAAGCGCCTGCCGGCGGCGAGCGCGGCGCGGCGCACCTGCTCGAACATCCAGCGGTCGTGCTTGGGGTCCACCACGACCGTCGCCATCCCCTGCGCGATCGCCCGCGTGGCGATCCACGTCTGGGTGACCGTCTTGCCGGAGCCCGTGGCGCCCGCCACCAGCGTGTGCGTGCCACCGCCTGTGCCGCCGTGCTTGCCGACGCTGGCACCGCCCAGCTCGATCGAGACAGAGCGCCCGCGACGGTCGGCGCCGACGCTCAGCTCGTCTCCGCGCAACCAGCGCTCGCTGCGCTTGCGAGGCACGCGGCGTCCTCGCCGGAGCACCGGCAGGACCGCCATCCAGCGCGCGCACTGCGTACTGGCCCAACCCGCGACACCACTGCTCGCAAGCCACGAGCGCGCACCGCGCAGGCCGGCGCGCAGACCGTCGAGCGGAGTGGTGCGCTCCGCGGCGATCTCCGCGAGGTCCGCGCCCGCCCGCAGGTCTTCGCCGTGCCAGCGCCTCCCGCGGGCCGCAGCGCCGAGCGCAGCGATGCCGAGCGTGACGGCGTCGCCCGCCAACACGGTGCGGCCGAGCACGACCAGCCCGAACGCACTGGCCGCCCAACTCCAGTGCAGGTGTCGGTGGCGCATCACGCGCGCGGCGAGCACACCGAGGAGCACGCCGATGACTACATGGACGGTCGTCCCCACCAACCACTGGAGAGCGTGCTCCAGCGGGACCAGCGGGTCGGTTTCCTGATTGAGGGCTTCGTTCGATGGAGACATGAGGCGTCTCCTCCTTTCACTGTGTGCACCCGACCGTGGCCAGGCGCGGGTTGACGAAGAGCGGCGAGCCTTCGAGCCCGCCGCTTGGGGTGCCGCACGGGTGTGCACGGACCCCGGGGCCCGAGGGCCCGACGCGGTCAGTGCCGCACGGCTACGCGACCCGGCCGACCCATGTAGGCCAGCCGGAGGTGTGGCTCAGAAGCTCAGATCAGGCGGTAGCCGACGCCGCGTACGTTGACCACCCACCGCCCGGGCCCCGCCGCGCCGAGCTTGCGGCGCAGGCGGCTGGAGTGGCTGTCGAGCGTCCGGGTGGAGACGGATGTGGGGTAGCCCCACACGGCGCGCATCAGCTCCTGCTTGGCGAACACGCGGTGCGGCTCGCGGGCGAGGTGCAGGAGCAGCTCGTACTCCAGGCGACGCAGTTGCAGCAGGCGCCCGTGGAGAGCCACAGCGTGAGCGCGGGCATCGATCTGGAGCGGCCCCACCTCCACGCGCTGGGAGTCGCGGCCGCCTTCCGCTCTGCGGAGCAGCGCACGCAGGCGTGCCCGCAGCTCGAGGTAACCGGCGGGCCGCGCGAGGAAATCGTCGGTGCCCGCCTCAAAAGCCCGCAGCAGGTCGGGCTCCTGAGCGTGGGAGCTCACCACGATCACGGGCAAGCCCGCGGACCAGATCGTGGGGGGGCCGGCGGGCTTGGGGTCCTCTGGACGGGCGGGCGCGGTCGCGCCGCCGCCGCGGATCTCCACGAGCAGCTCGAGCGCGGCGCGCGGGCGCTCCAGCTCGCCGAGCAGCACGACCCCCGGCGAGCGGGTGCGCGTCAGAGCCCGCGCGTGCCCGGCGGTGCGCGCCAGCTGCGCCCGATACCCGTCGGCTGTGAGCTGATCGACGATCGGTTCCCCGATCTCGGGGTCGTGCTCCACCACCAGAACCGGCGGCGGACCCTCGGCGTCATCCCCCATGCTCTCACCCCCACTGGCATCTGCGCGGGGTGGGCGGGCTCAAATCCCAGAGGTCACCCTCTAAGCAGCTCGAGGCCGTCAAAGCTCGACCTCGCGGGGACTGATGCCGAGCCCATTGCGCGCAATCAGAGCGAGCACCTCACTGTGGATCCAAGGCGTCGGCGCGCCGTCACGGCCGCCCTCGGACGAGATGCCGACGCGGCGCGAGAGCCAGCTGGTCTCGCCGCTGGCGTTGCCTTTGCCGTCGCGCTTGACCCGCCCGCAGCGGTGGGCGATCTCGCTCAGGCTGAGCCCCTGAGTGCGCATGGCGTGCAGCACCGCCCGTCGCAGCCCCCGGTTGAGCACGATGCGGCTCGCGTCGAGCCGCTGCAGCTCGGCACGCAGCACCGCAACCGACACCGCAGGGTCCTCGCGGTGGCGCTCCACTGCCCAGGCAGTTAGGGCGCGGATGGGCTCGTAGCTTTCCAGGCACCCGACGGCGTCGCGCACGCTCTCACACTGCTGGCTCTCCCTGTCCCCGTTCTCTTCGCGCTCGATCTCACGCCGCCGGCGGCGCCAACGCAGCTCCGGGATCGACAGGCCGGCATCGAACGCCTCCACCCGGTGCAGATAGCCATGCCGGTCGAGTACCTCCGCCGCCTCGGGCGGTGGGGCGAGATAGGGCTCGCTGTCATCCTGCGCGCAGGCGGCGGAGAAGGGGGCTGTGAGGAGGTCCTCGGAGGTGACCGGCCGACACCTGAGGGCGTGGCGGTCCCGCAGGTAGTGGCGGCACACGAGGCTCGCGTTCTCCACGGGCTCGTCGGCGGCGAGGTGCGCCACGAGCCGGCGATCGCCGAGGGTGGTGGCGTCGCGGTCGAGCACCAGCACGCTGCCGCCGTGCCCGGGCCGCGTGAAGACTTCGCGGAGGCGACCGTCGGGCCTGGTGTAGCGGGCGAGCGTGCCGCGAGCCGCAAAGCGAGCGTCCCAAGCGACGTGGGCATCACGCGCACCGTGAGCGGCGACGGCATCGTGAGCGGCGAGGCGGGCCGCGTGGTTGAGCGGCCGGGCCGTTCGGGGGAGGAGGGATCGTGATGTGCGGGGCGACTTCTCGGGGGTGGTGGTGAGGGGCATGGCGCGTCTCCTGGCCCGCGGGGGGCCGCCGTCCGGTGGTCAAGTGGGAGCGGCTTGTAGGGCTCCCACGGATGGCCGTCAAGCCGCGCGAGAGACGCCGGCTGGGGTTGCGCACGAGTGAGATCCCCTTAAGGGATCTCGGGTCTCACGTCTGTGGGTCGCACAAGGTCGAAGCTGGCGCGATCGGGTCCATCGATCGTCGCCGGGACGAGCGGCGAGGCAGGGAGTTGCAGTTGAGAGACTGCTGTACGGCCTGGGTGAAGGGGAATCGGAGGGTAGCGATCCTAGCGCCGCGCGGGGTGAGCGACGCCCGCGCGGCCTCCCCACGGGCGTAGCGGCGCAGTCGCCTGCGCACGATCGGCGCAGTCTCGCTCAACGGAGCCGCTGCAGGAGCTCTGGCCGTG